>RFMK01000171.1 GCA_009927705.1 Actinomycetota bacterium
GATGAAATCCACGCGCGCCAAAGTCCTCCACGAAATCGCAGGTCGCTCTTTACTCGGCCATGTTTTACATGCAGTCTCCTCACTCAATCCAAAAGAAACTCGCGTTGTTGTTGGTGCTTCAAAAGAAGAAGTGACCTCGCATCTCTCATCAATCGCTCCTCATGCACGATCGGTGTTTCAGGAAGTTCGTGGCGGAACGGGGCATGCGGTCAAGTTAGCTCTCCACGATTATTCATCTGACGGAATTGTGATTGTCTGTGCAGGCGATACTCCATTACTCACTGGCGCAACTTTGACGAAGTTATTGGCGGCGCATTCGAGCGCACAAGCCAGCGCCACAGTCTTAACCGCAGAGTTACCCGACCCGAGTGGATACGGTCGTGTGATTCGAAATTCCGATGGATCACTCTCCAAGATCGTTGAAGAGAAAGATGCGACAGCGGAAGAGAAAGAGACTCTTGAGATTAATTCAGGGGTCTATATTTTTGCGCTTTCAGAATTGAAAAACGCTCTAACTAAGCTCTCGGCAAATAACGCGCAGAAAGAGGAATATCTCACCGATGTCATCGCAATCTTGAAGGGCGATGGGAAGAAAGTGGCCGCTTTTTCGGCTGATGATTACACCGAGATTTGGGGCATCAATGATCGTGCCCAACTTTCCACCTGCAGTTTCATCATGAATGCGCGGATCTGTGATGCGTTGATGAAAAGTGGCGTGACGATTGTTGATCCCATGACTACATGGATTGATTTAAGCGCTGAGATTGCAGTCGATGTCCGGCTTGAACCTGGAACGACCATCAAAGGCGCTTCGAAAGTTGGAACTTCAGCTGTCATCGGTCCGCGCACAACGTTGATTGATTGTGTTGTGGCTGCTGGCGCACAGATCTTTGAATCACACTGCGAATCAAGTCATATTGGCCCAGATTCTGTTGTCGGCCCTTATTCGCATTTGCGCAACGGCACAGTGCTGACGGGAAATGCAAAAGTTGGGTCATTTGTCGAAATCAAAAATTCAACGATTGGGGAAGGATCGAAAGTCCCTCACCTCTCCTACGTCGGTGATGCAACCATTGGAAGTGAGACCAATATTGGCGCCGCGACCGTTATCGTCAATTACGACGGAGTCGAAAAGCATGCGACGGTGATTGGTGATCATGTACGAATTGGAAGCGATTCGATGTTGGTAGCACCAGTGATCATTGGCGATGGGGCATACACCGCCGCTGGTTCGGTAATTACCGAAGATGTTCCACCGGGCGCCCTAGGAATCGGACGCGCGAAGCAAACTAATATTCTCGGCTGGGTCATGAAGAAACGTAAAGGTTCAAAATCCGCTCAAGCAGCAGAGAAGAAGGAAGGGTCGAAATGAGCAACGAACTCCGTCTCAGTTCTGAGAAGCGCCTGCGAATCTTTACTGGGCGCGGTTATCCGGAACTTGCCGAGGAAGTCGCTGCCGAACTCGGCGTACCCATCACCCCAACCTCTGCATATGACTTTGCTAATGGTGAGATTTTTATCCGCTTCGAAGAGAGCGTTCGTGGTTGTGATGCTTTCGTAATTCAAAGTCATACCGCACCAGTAAATAAGCAGATCATGGAACAACTCATCATGGTCGATGCACTCAAGCGTGCATCAGCTAAGCGCATCACAGTCATCGCTCCGTTTTATGGATATGCGCGTCAAGATAAGAAGCACCGCGGTCGCGAACCAATCTCGGCGCGACTCATGGCAGATCTCTTTAAGACTGCTGGCGCTGATCGACTTATGACCGTTGATCTGCATACTTCACAGATTCAAGGCTTTTTCGATGGTCCAGTTGACCATCTCTTCGCACTTCCATTGTTGGCAAATTACGTAGGCTCGAAAGTTGATCGTTCACGTCTCACAATCGTCTCGCCGGACTCGGGTCGAGTCCGAGTCGCAGAACGTTGGAGCGATCTTCTTGGTGGCACACAGATTGCATTCATTCATAAGACTCGCGATCCACGAATCCCGAATGAAGCTGTCACAGGTCGCGTCGTAGGTGAAGTTGATGGCCAAACATGTGTTGTTATCGACGACATGATTGATACTGCAGGAACAATCACCAAAGCAGTCGATGCTCTCTATGACGCAGGCGCGCGCGAAGTGATTGTTGCAGCAACGCATCCAGTCTTCTCTGGACCTGCTGCTGACCGGTTAAGAAATTCGAAAGTTAGTGAAGTAGTTGTTGCAAACACACTTCCAATCCCCGAAGAGAGCAGATTCCCGAATCTCACAGTGCTTTCTATCGCTCCCTTACTTGCCCGCGCGATTCGCGAAGTATTTGAAGATGGTTCGGTCACAAGCCTCTTTGATGGCCACTCTTAAGAAACTCGGCGCACTTATCTGTGCGCTGATTTTCATTCCAATAACGCCCGCACATAGTGAAGAGCCTTATCGCATCACAGTAATGTCGCGTAACCTCTATCTTGGTGCAGATGTTGGCGTAGCACTGGAGTTAATTCCAAATTTTCCAAAGGCCGCTCAATTTATGTGGGATCAAGTTAAGAAGACGAATTTCGCCGCCCGAGCACCGAAACTTGCGCGGGAGGCAGCCCAAGATCGTCCTGAGATTATTGGAGTTCAGGAAGCAACAATCTGGTACTGCAAGAAAGATCTTTTCTCCGACAAAGTCGAAGTCTTCAATTTCCTTGATCAATTCATCGCGGCCACAAAAGAAACGGGAGTTGGCTATTCATTAGCTACGGCAAATGGAGTTGAAGCGTTCAATCCTGGCTATTCCATCGCAGCAATTCCATATGTCACCAAAGTTCGGGATCCAGAGATCTTTAATCCCATTTTCGGTCAAGATACTGCAGCCTGCGGTTTCACCATCGGCGATGCTCTCTTAGTCCGAGATGATGTGAAAGATAAGATTATTCAAGTCGGAAATACCGAGTACGACGCTACCTATTCAATAGTCCCAACTATTATGACGATTTATCGTGGCTACACCTGGGCCGATTTCAAAGTTAAGGATTCTGTGGTCCGGTTGATTACGACACATCTTGAATCGATTTGGGATGAGAACAAGATTCCAAATTCTGCGCTGCAAGCACAACAACTCGTTGCTGATCTCAAAGATGCGAAGATGCCAATCATCATCATGGGTGACTTCAATGCCGATTATCGTGATCCTCGCCCAACGACTGAACCAAATCCTGGGCTGCAACCGGTAGCAAGTGAAACATGCCCTACACCTGGTGGCGCTAAATGCAATGCCTATTCCACAATGGTTGAAGCTGGATTTGAGAATGCTTCGCCGGACGCCAAAAACCCGCGTTATTTCACTTGGGGTGCAGGTGCGCTATTGAATGGCCCCGACAAGTTACGTGTCCAGAGTGCGAAAGAATTTGGTAATCAGTACGGGTTTACCGATCGCCTTGATTACATCTTCACTAAGAATGTTTACGCAACCGTGAGTTCAAAAATCATCGGAAATGTCTGGCCCGACGGTTCAAGTGTGTGGCATTGTGGAAATGAGAAATGCTTTGCAAGCGATCATGCTGGGGTTGTTGCAACAATCGAATTACCAAGAAGCGCATCAAAGGTCGATCAAGATCTACCTGCGCATGAACGATTCCCACTTGGTTTCTGGCATTATTTTGCAATCGTGGTGGTCGTTCTGATTTCGTGGCGTATCGCAAGGAGATTTCGTCGAAACTAAGCGCGATTTTGCGCTTACGCGAGCCCTTAGGTAACCTTCCACCCACTTAAGGCGAGGGGTAGACCCCGTTATCGACGAAAGGCTTAAAAATGGCTGAAGTAT
>RFMK01000141.1 GCA_009927705.1 Actinomycetota bacterium
GCCAAAGCCAAGATCACCAAAGATGGCGTCTTTATTGAGAAATTAGAGACCGAACCTGCCCACTTCTTGCCCGAGACCACTGATGAACACCTCAACGACAACGTCGTGAATATTCATCTCAACAAATCGATGGATGAGATCAGGGCTGAACTTTCTAAGCACCCGGTTAAGACTCGACTCTCGTTGTCAGGAACGCTGGTTGTGGCGCGCGATCTAGCCCATGCAAAACTCAAAGAGCTCGTTGATTCTGGAAAACCTCTGCCCGATTACTTCAAGAAGTATCCGGTCTATTACGCAGGGCCAGCAAAAACTCCTGAGGGGTATGCCTCTGGTTCCTTCGGCCCCACAACTGCAGGTCGTATGGATTCCTATGTTGATTTCTTCCAAGCTCTTGGTGGATCGATGGTGATGCTTGCGAAAGGCAACCGTTCCAAACAAGTCACAGATGCCTGCAAGAAACATCGAGGTTTCTACCTCGGATCAATTGGAGGACCAGCTGCTCGTCTAGCCCAAGATTGCATCAAGAAAGTCGAAGTCTTGGATTACGAAGAGCTCGGAATGGAAGCGGTCTGGAAGATTGATGTCGAAAACTTCCCTGCTTTCATCGTTGTGGATGACAAGGGCAATGACTTCTTTGCTGAAACCAGCAAACCTTTGACAATTGGCTCGAAGCCAGAAAATTAAAGATTAGTAATAACGCGAGCGCTTGAACTTAGCGAGCGCCTTGCAAGGGGTGTCGTATCGGACATCGATGTAATGCAGACCCCAAGTAATTTGAGTGACCGGATTGGTGCGCCAATCAGTACCGATGATCTCCATCTTGGTAGCTGGAAGGGCTTGAGGGATTCCATGAGCCCCGGTCCGCTTGTTACGAGATTTGTAATTCCAATTGCTCTCTTTGGTCCATAGGGTGTTGAGGCAGGTGAACTGCTTTTCGCCCCAGCCATAGTTCTGTTTTGCCATCTCCTTGGCGACCGAACGCGCGCCCTCAGGTTCGCGGGCCTGCTCCACCTTCTCAATCATGACCGAGACCAAGAGCATGTCCCACGCCAATACTGAGGAGCGATCGCTCATCTCCAACAAGGTTGGCCAGGTTGGTTCGCTCGGGGTTGAGACTGCGGCTTTCAGCTCTTCAGTTGTGGGAGCAGAAACCAGAAGCTCAACTTCGCCTGTAGCGGCAGGTTGGGCATAGGTGACTTCAACCGAGGTTAAGAAGAGGAAGGCAAAGGCCATCGACCCGACAACAAGACGACGTCGCAGCATGGTTCTACCTCCTCTTTCAAGGCTCCAGGTAAGGGGGAATTGGGCTTTAGGGTGACAAAGGATGGGGTGAGTCGCAAATTAAATCCTGCGAGTGGCGCAGAAAACTTCAATCTCACAGGATATGTGGATAATAAAAGCCCAGTTCAGCCCGTATAGAGTCCGATTTATCCGTTTTGTAGCAAAACCCCTTATTTCGGGCTCTCTAAGCGTAAAGCTGGACTGGATCCTCGAGGAGTTCGGTGACGAGAGCGGCGATCTGTGAACGCTCGGATCGGGTCAAAGTGACATGAGCGAAGAGTGGATGGCCCTTCAAGGATTCGACGACGGCCACAACTCCGTCATGGCGACCGACTCGCAAGTTGTCGCGTTGGGCGATGTCGTGGGTAAGGATGACTCGGGAGCCCTGGCCGATTCGGGAGAGAACGGTCAAGAGAACTCCGCGCTCGAGGGATTGGGCTTCGTCGACGATCACAAATGAGTCATGCAACGAGCGGCCACGGATATGGGTCAGTGGAAGGACTTCGATGAGTCCGCGATCCATGATCTCTTCAATAACCTGGTTGGAGACCAGAGCGCCCAAAGTATCGAAGACCGCTTGAGCCCAAGGCGACATTTTTTCGCCTTCAGTCCCAGGCAGATAACCCAACTCTTGGCCACCAACGGGATAGAGCGGACGGAAGACAACGATCTTTTTGTGGAGTCGGCGTTCAAGTACCGCCTCGAGTCCCGCACAGAGCGCTAGCGCTGATTTACCAGTTCCGGCTCGGCCACCGAGTGAGACGATGCCAATCTCGTTATCAAGAAGAAGATCGAGAGCGATCCGTTGTTCGGCCGAGCGACCATGAATTCCAAATGCGTTCTTGTCGCCGCGAACCAAAACCAGACTTTTGTCGGAAGTGACTCGGGCGAGAGCGCTCCCCTTTTCGGAGTGAAGAACAACGCCGGTATGACATGGCAGATCTTTGGCAAGCGGGTCACTTACTTTTTCGCCAGCGTAGAGCGCATCGATTACTTTGCTTCCGACGGTCGCATCGGTCATTCCAGTCCACCCGCTGTTGGGCGCAAGTTCAGCGCGATATTCCTCGGCGGTAATTCCCACTGATGATGCTTTGACGCGCAGTGGAAGGTCTTTAGTTACGAGAACAACATCTTTGCCTTCGCTGACGAGATTGCGAGCGACCGCCAAGATTCGCGAGTCGTTTGTGCCATCGCGCAAAAATCCATGAGGCAGCGATGATGTATCGGTGTGGTTGAGCTCTACTGAGAGAGTGCCGCCAGAAGCCGTGATTTTCAATGGTTTATCGAGGCGTCCGTGCGAGATTCGTAAATCGTCGAGTTGGCGAAGAGCCGCGCGGGCAAAATATCCGAGTTCGGGATGGTCGCGTTTTGACTCTAATTCACCGATAACTGCAATCGGGATGATGATTTCATGCTCATCGAAGCGGAAGAAAGCGGAAGGATCAGCAAGCAGGACGCTGGTGTCCAAGACATAGGTCTTGCGTCCTTCGGAGCTACTACGGGCCAAGAAACTCCTTTGTATTCTGTTGTATCAGGCACTTCCACGGTGGAAAGTGGGGGACGACGCCGTCAGAGGAAAATGTAAATCCTCAAGTAGGTCGAGCTTTGGCGACACGCTCAAGTTGAGGTTGAGGTTTATTTATCGACCCAATCGACGGTGGCGAGCGGCATAAGAACGGAGTGCGCGGAGGAAATCAACGCGACGAAAATCTGGCCAATAAGCCTCACAGAAATAAAACTCTGATTGGTGGCTCTGCCATAACAAGAATCCGCCGAGTCGTTGCTCACCGGAAGTTCGGATCACTAGTTCGGGATCGGGTTGGCCCGCGGTGTAGAGATAGCGATCGATGGCGGAAGCATCAAGTTCCTCGGCAATCTCGGAAATCTCTTTTCCAGAGTTCTCGCACTCCAACAAGTACTTCTTTACCGCATCGACAATCTCTAGCCGACCGCCGTAACCAATCGCAACATTGACTGCGACTCCTCCGATGGCATGGGTTTTCTGTTCTGCAGCTGTGAGTCGATCATTGAGCGCTTGAGGAAGGAGCTCTCGCGATCCGACCACCTTTATGCTCCAACGACCGGTAGCGCTGAGGTCATCGACCGTTTCGCCAATAATTGAGTAGAGCGACTGCAACTCTCCTTGCGAGCGCTTCAAGTTGTCGCTCGACAATAACCAGAGCGTCACGACATCGATCGATGTTTCTTCACACCAGGTGAGCAGTTCAATGATTTTTCCAGCGCCGGCGCGATGCCCATGAGATGAGGATGTGTCACCCGATTTTGATGGATTCTCTTTTGCCCAACGTCGGTTCCCATCGAGGATTACACCGATATGGCGAGGCGTTTTGGTGAGGTCGAGCTTTGCTACCAACCTCCGCTCATAGAGGGGATAGAGCGCAGATTTGAGGATGGAACGGACTGTCATTGGACGGGGAATTCCCTCATTACTTTCCGCTCAGCGAGAAAGGATGCGACCGGCAGCGTTCCGGCCAAGATAAAGAGAATCATCCGCTTGATGGTGAAACGTGCTCGGGCCGTGAAATGGATGGCAGCAAGAACGTAGAAGGCGTAGACGTAACCATGAACGAAGGGAATCCACTTCACTTTTGCCGCTAAATCAGGGTTATCCATGAGATACACGACGGGGAGCTCAACGAACCAGAGCAGTAACGACATGATTCCTGCTGCAAACGCCATAAATCTGTAACGCTTGATAACACCGTTCATGCTCGTACTCCTTCTTCGATTCGTCTCTTGCGGCCGTAGAACGGTAGAAAAACTACTACCAGCGCCATAAGCCACCAAATAACAACATAGGAAATATGTTGCCAGTAATAACCAGGAACGTTCGGTCTTGCCGGGTCAATTTCTACTCGGGGCAGGTTGAGGTTCTTTCCATCAACAACCTCGGACTGCGCCACGACATAGCCATCGAAAATCGGAAGGTCATACATTCCAACAAGGAGCGATGGGTCGAGTCGGCTAAGTGCGCCATCGCTCTTTGCCACTCGATCCTCAAATTGGCGCACCAAAAGTCGACCTTGGACGGTGACTTCGCCTTTAGGAATGTCAGATCCATTTACGCTGCGCACTACCAAGATTGCGCCGCTACCTTCTACTTCTAAGAGACCGACTAGCCAGGTTTTCTTCTTCCCGTTCTTATCCTCTTGTCCAGGAGCGTCAAATTGCATGGCATACCGACCACTAAAAGTGACAATGCGATTGATGGCGTTATCGCTGAGATTCGAAGAAGGCTGTGCAATATCAGTTAAGGCAATTACAGGTTGTTCAACGTATGGCTTTTGGAGTTCTTTCAATTCTGCGGCGCGATCTAATTGCCAAAATCCAAGCTTTACGAAAGTTCCACAGAGCGCAAGAATCACAAGTCCTACGCCAATTTTCTTCATAAAGCCCTAGTTGCTTCTCTCATCTTCGATACGTCGATCATTCATTTTTTTCCAACGTTTGTAGAAACTTCGTAGCAAAATCACAGTTGCTAGCGTCAAGAAAATCATCGTTACCGAGCCTGCGACCCCGGCGTCGTATACCTGTTGTTCCATGTCATCATTCTCCCATGAGTGAACGTTTCTCAAATCTCACGCCAGAAGAGCGTGCTTTGCTGGAGAAGAGATACGGCAAGAAGCGGAAGCAGACCTGGATTATTCCCGCAGCAATCACTCTCATCATTTTTATACCATGGTTAATGTGGAGCGCTTGGCATCACTCAAACCCTGAGATTCGTTACACCTTGGTTAGTTTTCAAAATGAGAAATCAGAGTCCATCGATATCACCTATCTCATTGAGCGACGTGATCCTTCTATTCCTCTAACCTGCACTCTTGTTGCGCGTGATATCGATAAGAATGTTGTCGGGGAGATTGAAGACCCCATCCCTGCTTTATCGAACCGACAGTTCACTAAGACCACGAGAATCCCAACTCGAATCACGCCCGTGAATGCAGCTGTCATGGACTGCCGTGCAGCACAAGAATGAAATAAGTACCCTTATCCCCTTATGAGCAAGACCTGGTTGACCCAAGAAGCAGCAGATCGCCTCGCTGCTGAATTGGCGCACCTGGAAACAACGGGGCGCTCTGAAATAGTAAAGAAGATTGAATCAGCCCGAGCCGAAGGTGATTTGAAAGAGAACGGTGGCTATCACGCCGCGCGTGAAGAGCAAGGAAAGATGGAGGCGCGTATCCGTCAGCTCAAGCACATGTTGGAAAATGCAGAGATCGGCACTCCTCCATCCAGTGCAGAAGGCATTGTTGCTCCTGGTATGAAAATTACCGTCGAAATCATGGGCGATGAGATGCAGTTCTTGCTCGGGTCCCGCGAAATCGCATCAGGTGATCTCGATGTCTACAGCGAAAAATCTCCACTTGGTTCAGCCGTTATGGGCGCGAAGATTGGCGAAGAGAAGTCCTACACCGCCCCTAACGGAAAGAGTATTTCCGTCAAAGTATTGAATGCCGAGATCTTTAGCTAGGTTCTTACTTCGAAGCGGTATTGATGTACTTCCGCACACTCAGCGGGATAAAGATCGCCATGATGATCACCATATAAATCAGCGACATCTGTAATGGATTCTGGCTTGGCCATGAATTTGCTGTGACGCCGAAAATATTCTGAAGGCCGAAGAGTTCGCGGCAACCGGCGACCATTGTTGAGACTGGATTCCATTCCGCAAAGTATTGGAGCGCTTTCGGCATTCCGGTAGTTGGCGCAAATGCGTTGGATAAAAATGTCAGTGGAAACACAGCGATGAAGACTGCTGCGTTAGCTACTCGGGCTGAACGTACAGAGAGCCCAATCAAAACTCCTACCCAGGCCATCGAGAAACCGAATAACAAGAGAAAACCAAAACCAAGAAGTACATTGAGAAATCCGGAAGATGGGCGCCACCCAACAAGGTAACCAGCCAGCCCCATAACGGTGAGAACGACAATATTGAGCGCGCCATCACCCAAAGTGCGACCAAAGACAACGGCAGAACGAGAGATTGGAAGCGAGCGGAAGCGATCAATCAAGCCCTTTTGCATATCTTCAGCGAGACCAACCGCAGTTCCGGCCAAGGTGAAGGCCACGGTTTGGACAAAGATTCCCGGCATAAGTAATTGGACATAATCAACGCCCGGAATTCCGGTTGAAATCGATCCACCAAATACATACCTAAAGAGAAGTACGAACATCACTGGTTGGATGGTGGAGAAAATCAGAACTTCTGGAATGCGTATGAGCTGTAGAAGTTGGCGCTTGGTGATAACCAAGGAATCAGAGATTGATGTCATCATTTCTTTTTCTTCTTTCTCCGTGCTCGAGGATCGACAATTTCCTCTTCCTTCTTCTCTTCGGCGACGTGGCCAGTAAGTGCAATAAACACGTCATCAAGCGATGGACGCTTCAATCCGATATCAAGTGGGTGAATTCCTGCGTCATCGAGGGAGCGGGCTGCTTCAATCAACGCTTTCGAACCCGTTGTGACTGGTGCAGAAACTTGGCGACTTCCTTGGTCGACAGCTGCTTTACCGCCGCTGACTTTCTCGACGATCTCAGTCACTTTTTGTAGATCCTGTGATTCGGCAATAATTTCAAGACGTTCGCCACCAACCTGGCGTTTCAATTGATCAGATGTTCCGCGAGCAATGACAGTTCCATGATCAATAACGGCAATGTCATCAGCGAGTTGATCGGCTTCTTCCAAATATTGTGTGGTGAGAAGTAGCGTTGTTCCATCTTTTACGAGACCGTCAATGACGCCCCACATTTCTTGGCGACCACGTGGATCAAGTCCCGTGGTCGGCTCATCAAGGAAGAGAATCTTTGGTCTGACAATGAGCGATGCAGCAAGATCTAGCCGGCGTCGCATACCGCCGGAATACGTTCGAATCGGGCGACGAGCAGCCTCAGTTAATGAGAATTGTTCAAGTAATTCTTCTGCCCGCTTTTTTGCTGCAGATGGCGACAAGTGATAGAGGCGACTGAACATCACCAAGTTATCCCAGCCGGTCAACGTTTCATCGACTGCGGCATATTGACCAGATAGTCCAATTACTTCGCGAACTTTGTCGGGATCTTTAATGACATCAATTCCTGCGACAGTTGCATGTCCTGAATCTGGTGTGAGTAATGTCGCAAGGATGCGAACTGTTGTGGTTTTTCCGGCTCCATTAGGTCCAAGTACGCCTAAGACTGTGCCTTCTTCGACATCAAGACTCAAGCCATTGAGCGCCGTGACTTTGCCTTTGTCATAAGTTTTGACGAGATTTTCTGCAATAACGCTTTTCACTGTTGACATGGTAGTAAACTTCATCCTCTAATCCAAATCACCGTTAGGAAATCATGGCTCGCCACAAAGTTGATCACTCAAAGCCGCTCTCACATCGCGAAATTCTCATCATCATGAGTGGTCTCATGACTGGTTTGCTGCTGGCGGCGCTTGATCAGACCATTGTCTCGACTGCGCTCAAAAGCATCGTCGAAGATTTCAATGGCTTGAACCATTACACCTGGGTCGTCACTGCATACTTATTAACCTCGACCGCCTCAACTCCGCTCTACGGAAAAGTTTCCGATCTTTACGGGCGACGTCCTGTCTACCAATTCTCAATTGTGGTTTTTCTTCTCGGTTCATTACTTGCTGGCGCATCTACAAATATGGAACAGCTCATCATCACTCGCGCAATCCAAGGAATTGGCGCCGGCGGTCTGATGGGTCTCACCTTTGTCATCATTGGCGATCTTGTTGCACCTCGTGAACGCGGCAAATATCAAGGACTTTTCGGCGCAGTTTGGGGATTGTCATCAGTTGCTGGACCGCTGCTCGGCGGATTCTTCTCTGACAATGGCACAATTCTTGGCATCACTGGCTGGCGCTGGATCTTCTTCATCAATCTCCCCTTCGGAATCTTGGCGCTAGTCGTCACATCTATCGTTCTTCACATTCCTAAAGTAAAACGGGAACACAAGATTGATTACTTCGGAGCTTTCTTACTTATTGTTGCGGTTGTGGCGCTACTTATTGGACTTTCAGTCCTTGGGCCAGAAAATGGCTGGACTGAATCGCGAACGCTGGCAGCAATCATTGGCGGCGCACTTGTTGCTATTTTCTTCGTTCTTTGGGAAGGAAAGGCAGTCGAGCCGATTCTGCCCCTAACATTATTTAAGAATCGGACCTTCACTCTCACTTCCATCATCGCTTTTGTGATTGGTGCTGGAATGTTTGGCGCCATCATTATGTTGCCGCTTTATCTCCAGATCATTCAAGGCAATTCTGCAACATCCGCTGGACTCAGACTCATCCCCTTGATGTTGGGAATTCTTATCTTCACAATCACAAGCGGGCGATTAATCACAAAAAATGGAAAATACAAGATCTATCCTGTTGTGGGCTCAATTGTGATGAGCTTTGGAATCTTCTTGATGAGCACCGCAAAAGTTGCGACGCCTTATTGGCAGATTGCCCTGTTTTCGGTCGTTGTAGGAGCAGGTCTAGGATTAACAATGCAGACCATTGTTATTGCGCTACAAAACGCGGTTGACTTTAAAGACCTTGGCATTGCTACTTCATCAAATACCTTCTTCCGCAGCCTCGGTGGTGCATTCGGAACTGCGATATTCGGAACAATTTTGAGCAATCGCTTAGCCGAGAATCTCAAAGTTAATTTTGGCGCTCTCGCTGCATCAAACCCTGACGTTATGAAGTCCGTTGATCCATCCTTGTTGGAGAGTTTGAAATCCAATACCGAAGTCATTGCAAAGTTACCGGCTCAAGTCCAAGGCGTCGTGCTCGATGCTTTCTCTTCATCCTTCCACACCGTCTTCTTGGTTGCTTTCCCAGTAGTAGCTATCGCTTTCTTCTTTGCAATTGGCCTTGAAGAGAAAACTTTGCAAGATAGCGCCAGCCATGCAACGGCACGTCAAGATGCTGCGGGCGAGTCCCTCGGCTAGAGATAGATGAACTCTCCTTTTAAAGGATTACCCAAAGAAGTCTCAGTACTAACTTCTATCACTTTTCTCGTAGCTGTTGGCTTTGGCTTGATCATTCCTGCCATACCAATCTTTGCGAAAACTTTTGGCGTCTCCAATACGCTCATTGGATTGATCATTTCTTCCTTTGCCATTATGCGTTTTCTCTCAGGACTCTTCTCGGGTAAATTGGTTGATCGATTTGGTGAGCGCGTAGTACTGGGTTTTGGCTTATTCATGGTCTCAATCTTTACTTTGCTTGCAGGACTTGCACAAAGTTACGAACATTTGCTGATTTTCCGCACTGCAGGTGGGCTCGGATCATCAATGTTCTCAGTTTCAGCTGGAGCGCTCATACTTCGCGTCGTCTCCGATAGCCAACGCGGACGTGCTCAATCACTCTATAACGGCGGCTTTATTGCTGGCGGAGTAGCAGGACCAGCCTTTGGCGGAGCGCTCATCGCCATCTCGCCTCGTGCACCATTCTTTATCTATTCTGGTTTATTGATTGCTGCTGGAACTGTTTCTTTGGTCTATCTTCATGAAAGCAGACTTGGCGCGAAGGTTGTGAAGGAAAGTGAAGAACGAGCTTTGACTATTCGGGAAGCGCTACAAATCAAGCCATATCTTTACTCGCTTTTTCTTGCCTTCCTTGGAAGTTGGGTTCTCTTTGGCATGCGATCTTCAATCCTGCCGCTCTTTGTCGTAGAAGATCTTGGTGCTAGCGCATCCATTGTTGGATTAAGTTTCACCATTGCTCTGATTGCTCAAGGTTCAGTCATGGTCCGCGCTGGGAAATACTCAGATAAGAATGGCCGCAAACCGGTAATTCTTACCGGATTCTCGATTGTGATGCTGGCTCTAGCGTTGTTAATGGTTTCTGCCAATATCTATATGTATTTGATTGCGATGATTGTGATGGGGCTCGGTGCAGGATTTGCCGCTTCAGCTGGCGCAATCATCGGTGATGTCATTAAAGGAAAGAGTGGCAAGGTTTATGCCTTCTGGCAGATGTCCGGCGATGCCGGAATGATGGTTGGGCCCGTGCTGCTTGGCTTTGTGTCAGACCATTTTTCATACCGCGCAGCTATTGGTGTGAGCGCGGCGGTATTTAGCCTTGCGATAATTGCTGCAATAAGAATCCCCGAGACAAATACTGCTCGTCTCGGGGATTCCCAAAAACCTCAGCTCAATGAGGCTTAATTTCTAGCTTTAGTCGTTATTTCCTCGCAAGATTGCGATGAGACGTAGGACTTCGAGATACAACCAGACCATCGTCATCAGAAGACCAAAACCTGCACGCCATGATTCTTCTTGTGGAACGCCGGCGCGGACGCCTTCTTCAATCTGATCGAAATCAAGGATGAGGAAGAAGGATGCGATTGCAACGCCAGCGATTGCAAGCATTGGACCAAAACCGCTCAAGCCATAAAGGCCCATTCCATTACCTAATCCAAAGAATGAACCAATAAGACTTCCGAGCGCCAAAATGAAATAACCAAGAGCTGCGCCCATCAACATACGAGTGAACTTCGGTGTTGCACGTAGACGTCCACTCTTATATAGGAAGAGCATTCCAACAAATGCCGCAGATGTTGCGACGATTGCTTGTTGGACAATTCCGTCATAGAGGGTTTCATAAACTTTACTGATAATTCCAAGCGTGAGTCCTTGGCACACGGCATAAGCAAGATAAACAGCAGGACGTACTGTCTTGCTAAAGATTCCAATCATTGCGGTCACGAGTCCGCCAATGAAACCAACCATGAGCGCACCGCCACCAAGGTTGAAGTACCAGGCTGATGCGCCAACAAGGATCGAAGTTCCGAAGAGCATTCCGGTGCGAGCGACGACATCATCCATGGTCATACGACCGGTACGAAGTGACGACGCTGCCGGAGCGTTATAGGTCTCTTCTAGATTATCGACTTCAGTGTTCTGTGGAATGGTGCCCATTGAGGCATAGCCTCGACGATTTCCAAACGCTTTCCCGAGAACGGGATTAGAACTGTTCATTGCTCTCCTTTTACGGTTCCTCGTCGCCACTTAGCGATGAGGTCTTACTCTGCAATGCGAGTGCCCCCGGTGGGGGTCGAACCCACACTTGGACGATTTTAAGTCGTCTGCCTCTGCCATTGGGCTACAGGGGCTTTCCTGCGTGGGCAAATCTACCCGCCTTTTTCACCACCGAATCCAATTGGGATCGCGTGAGCTTTCCCGTAAAAGTATTCTGTTGGCTGGGATGGTAACTCCCGATAACCAATCTAATATTCCCGTCGCTTCCGCGAAACTTGAAACTGGCGCCATGACCGAACTTTGGGCGCTTTCTCGGCAATTGTTCATCTAATTCATCCAATGTGTCGAGCGTCGCTTTCCATGCAATCAATCCCAGCGCCAAAAAGGTTCGCACCGAAGGCATCAGAAGTTCAAACTCTCGCTGTAACCATGGATGACAGGTCGCGGCTTCCTGAGTCGTCGGCTTATTCCCTGGCGGTACACATCGAATCGCACAAGCAATCCGAGTATCAATCAACGATTGTCCATCATCGCGCGATGTGCTGGTCTCTAACTTTGCTAAACCATTCTTATGCAATGATCGATATAACCAATCGCCCGAACTATCTCCGGTAAAAACTCGTCCAGTGCGATTTGCGCCGTGCGCTCCCGGCGCTAAACCGATGACCAATAACTTTGCTCGCGCGGGTCCAAATCCGGTGATCGGTTTTCCCCAATAATCATGACCAAGATAAGCGCGTCTTTTCGTGGCTGCGACTTCTTCTCGCCATTTCACTAGTCGAGGACATGCATTGCAATCAGTTATTGCCTGATCAAGGAGTGTAAGTGAACGAATTTTTGGTGCAGCTAGAGCGGGGTTAGTGCGCAAGAGACCAAGCCATTCCATCAAGAATGTCAGATTCGGAAGCCACAAATTCTTGAGCTTTGGAATGAATCAGAATTCGAGAGAGCACGAGTGAGCCTGCTGCAATCACATCAACGCGTCCTGGGTGCATGTATGGCAGTGCTGCAATCTCATCGCGAGTCATCCGTAAAAATCTCTGCGATATTTCATGAGCACGTTCTGCCGATATCCGCGCCAAATGAATGGAGTATCGGTCATACGCCTCGAGCTCGAGCGCAGCTGCCGCGACTGTCGTCGCAGTTCCTGCGACGGCGATCAATGTGGAGGCTTGTGAAATGGGAACATGCGCCGCTGCACCAAGAATTGCCTCATCAATATCAGCAATCGCTCGTTCAATGTCGAGTTGTTGCGGTGGAATCGTTAATAAATGGCGCTCACTCATGCGAACGCATCCGATGTTCTGACTCTTCGAGAATTCAACTTCGGTCGATCCAAAGACAAATTCTGTCGATCCGCCGCCGATATCAATGACGAGATAAGGGGCGCCATCACCACGTAGCTCTTTTGTGGCCCCCATAAAGGAAAGACGGGCCTCTTCCTCTCCACTAATAACTTCTGGTTCAACTCCGAGAATTGCTTTCACACCATCGATGAAGAGATTCCGATTCGTGGCATCACGTGTCGCACTCGTTGCGCAGAATCTGATTCGCTGAACTCCGCGACGTGCAATCTCGTGACTAAATTCCTCGGTTGCTTTCAATGTTCGCTCCAGCGCTTCTGGGTGGAAAGCTTTGTTCTTATCCACACCTTGGCCCAATCGAACAATCTCCATTGTTCGATTAACTTCTCTGAAACTATCGCCTTCGATATCGGCAATCAGTAGACGGATGGAATTTGTTCCGCAATCAATTGCTGCGACGCGAGTCATTGTTGACGCCGCTCTAAACAATTGCCGTTACGCCACCACTCGGGCAAGAGCGATAACGCTTCATCACCAAGAGGGTTCACACCTTCGCCTGCAGCAAGCGAATGTGCAATCAACGAGTGTAGGCATTTCACGCGATCCGGCATGCCGCCAGCAGAAATATCAGTGATCTCTGGAACATCGACGCCTAACGCAGAGCGCGCTGCGATGTATTTTTCATGAGCAGTGCGATAAGCAGCCGCAAGTTCGATATCGGTGCTGAGACGTTCATTCATTTCGGACATCAAAGGCGAATTTTCTAACGTCGATATCTCGGATGTCAGATTAGGACAGGTTGCATAGTAGAAAGTGGGAAATGGCGTCCTATCGCTAAGCCGAGGTGGAGTCTCAACAACCGCGGGATTTCCGCATGGACATCGATATGCAATCGCATGGACATCTCGTGGAGTACGTCCTAATTGAACTTCAATAGCAGCAAGATCTTCTTGCGTTGGTTTCGAACTCATGGAGTGGAATTTCCAACTCCAACTGAGGTTATCGATGAGATAACCCGTGAATACCAAGGAACACCCAATGGAAATTCTTGATTAATCGGCGCCGCCGTCTGAGTGCTGTTATCAATTTCGGAAGTTATACCCAAAATGATGTACTGGCGCTCGCCAGGAAGGACGAAGTGAAGTCTCTCGCGCGCTTGAGCTTTCACATAATCAGGATCACGCCAACGCTGGAGTTCGGCACGCGCCTCCAGAAGTTTCTTCTTATTTGATTCAACATCAGCTTGTAACGCACTAATCTGCGCGCGTTGGACAAAATAATGTTGCGTTGGTGGTGCGAGCGTTACTGCCACAACGAAGAGCACTATGAAAAGAATTAATAACCGAGTTGAAATTCCGCGCTTCTCCGCAAAACCTTCAAAAGATTGACGGAGCGAGATTCGCTTCCGCTTCATGAAGGCTCCTGACGAAATTAGCGGGCGCTAAAGCGTGGGAATGCCTCGCGACCAGCGTACGTGGCTTGGGAACCGAGTTCTTCTTCGATTCGTAGCAACTGATTGTACTTAGCAACACGCTCGCTTCGAGCAGGTGCACCGGTCTTGATCTGACCGCAGCGGGCTGCGACCGCAAGATCTGCAATCGTGGTGTCTTCAGTTTCGCCGGAACGATGGCTCATCATGGAGCGATAACCCGCCTTGTGCGCCATTGCGACGGCATCTAAGGTTTCGGTGAGCGTTCCAATTTGATTCACTTTCACAAGAAGAGCGTTCGCAGTTTGCGATTCGATTCCACGAGCTAGGCGTTCTGGATTCGTGACAAAAAGATCATCGCCTACGAGCTGTACTTTCGAGCCCAATTCATTTGTGATTGCTTTCCAACCATCCCAATCATCTTCAGAGAGTGGATCTTCGATCGAAACCAGTGGATATGAATCAACCAGTCCTTTGTAATAAGCAATCATCTCGGCCGATGTCAGTGCTGATCCTTCGAAATCGTACTTTCCATCTTTATGGAATTCAGTAGCTGCAACATCCATCGCCAGCGCGATTTCGCTACCAACTTTGAACCCAGCTTTCTCGATCGCTTCAATAATGAGATCAAGTGCAGCCCGATTACTCTCAAGATTTGGCGCAAATCCGCCTTCATCGCCAATGCTCGTAGCAAGGCCACGCTTTTTCAAAACCGCTTTAAGGTTGTGGTAAATCTCAGCGCCATGACGGAGCGCTTCTTTAAATGATGTCGCACCAATCGGGGCAATCATGAATTCTTGGATATCAACGTTTGTGTCTGCGTGAGCTCCGCCGTTGAGAATATTCATCATCGGAACTGGGAGGAGATTCGCATTTCCACCACCGATAAAGGAGTAGAACGGCAGTTTCTTCGATTGGGCCGCTGCTTTTGCAACTGCAAGGGATACGCCAAGAATCGCATTTGCACCTAGTGATGACTTATTTACTGTGGCATCGAGCTCAATCATCTTCTCATCGAGTCCGCGTTGGTCGAAAGCATCGTGACCAATAACAACCGGTGCAATCTTCTGAGCGACATTTTCTACAGCGTGAATAACACCTTTACCAAGGTATCGAGCGCCCCCATCGCGAAGTTCTGCAGCTTCAAATGCTCCGGTCGATGCTCCGCTTGGGACGGCAGCTCTAGCAAAGGAGCCGTCGGAGAGAGTTACATCTACTTCTACTGTGGGATTGCCACGCGAATCAAGAATCTCGCGCGAACTGAGAGATTGAATAGTTGTTTGAGTCACGGGCGCGGAGTCTAGCGTGATTCCTCGCGAGTCATGCCATCGCGAAATTCAAGCGCAGCCTTGCGGAGCGCCACTTCGGGATCGATTCCATGCTCAACGGCCCAGGCAATGAGTGCAAGTAATTCTTGACCGAGCGCTTCCTCGGTAGGTGCAATCTCACGATGAGGAAGATCAGGAGTAGAAATTTGATTCTTCTGCGCACGATAAATCAATTTTGTGGCGAGCGATAAAGCTGGCTGTCCGATCGGAACGCCGTCGTGTGCGCTCGTGCGACCTTTTTCTTCCCGCTTGATTCGTTCCCAATTCTCAAGAACATCGCCAGCAGAGCCCGCTTTCGTATCCGAAAAAACATGTGGGTGGCGAGAAATCAATTTATCGGCCACGCCTCGCGCAACATCATCAACCGTGAATGGTTCGTTGCCATGCTCTTCTGCGATGCGAGAATGAAAATAGACTTGCAGCAGAATATCGCCCAACTCTTCTCGCATATCGGCGCGATTACCTGATTCGACTGATTCAACGAACTCATAGGACTCTTCAAGCAAATACTTCAAAAGAGATTCGTGCGTTTGTTCAGCGTCCCATGGACAACCACCGGGTGATCGGAGTTTGTTCATCACCTCTGCGAGGCGAATGAGGTTCTCGTAAGCCATCCGAGACTTTACTTATCAGTTACTGCATCACCTGCAGGATCAGCGGCAGCAATTGTCAACGTCGCTGGATCCCAGGTTCCATACCGTGGATTCACTTCGACTTTGAGTTTCTTTGCCATCTCAGTAACGAGCGCTTGAATCTTCTCGTTTACTGCTGTGTTATCTAAACCTGTGGCAGTCTCTCGCTCACTCAGCTTACGGAGAACGAGATCCCGCTTGAGCACTTGATCAAGACCAGATGATGGAATCGATGCATTCACCAGGATGTTCGGCAAATTGGCTTCGCCACCAATGCTGGTGAAAATCTCTACCTTGTATGCTTCAAGATCAGAGGTTGTGACTTGGATTTTTTCGGTCTTAGCTACTTCTTCAATAATCAAGTTTGAGATCATGTACGCAAGTTGTGAACGCGTGAGATCAGCGCCAGTTTCAAGCTGCATCTGTGAAGTATCGACATCTTTACGCTCCGCAAGGATCGTGTCGACCTGGGTTTGTAGCTCAGTAAGTTTGATCTCGGTCTCGCCAACGGTGGCTGCAGAATCAACTTGAGAGCAGCCGGTCAAAAATAGCGCTGCGGTGGCGAGGAATAATCCAAGAACTTTCTTCACTACAACTCACTTTCGTAAGGGGCGTTCCAGAAGAGTCTCGGCTAACTCAGTCGCCCAATCAAGAAGGGAAGTATCCCCTATTTCATCGCCGCTGTCGCCCGCCTCCCATGCTGCAGTCTGGGGGCGAGCAATCATGACGACCTTCGTTACTGATTTCACAATTGACCCTGGATAAAGCCGTTGAATTTTCAACTGTAGAGATTCGCTCGGAGCCAATGGTGCGACTTTCACGAATTTGCCCTGTACAGCAAAATCTGTAATGCCGTGCGATTTTACGTAATTTCGCAATCTCGCGACTCTCACTAGACGCTCGGCTTCTGGTGGCAAGGCGCCAAATCGATCGATTAATTCCTCTCGAATCGCGTCGATGTCGCTGGATTCTCGTGCATCAGCAAGGCGTCGATAAAGATCAAGTCGAAGGCGATCTGAAGGCACATAATCAGGCGAAAGATGTGCGGTGATAGGAAGCTCAACTTTGCATTCAACGTTCTCTTCAACTCCATCTATGACGCCACGTTTATATTCATTAACCGCATCTCCGACCATCCTCATATAGAGATCAAAGCCAACATCTGCGATATGCCCTGATTGCTCACCGCCGAGTAAATTTCCCGCTCCGCGAATTTCTAGATCTTTCAGAGCAACTTGCATACCAGCGCCGAGTTCGGTGTTTTTTGCGATAGTTGTGAGTCGATCAAGCGCCAGTTCTGTAAGTGGTTTATCGACTGGATAAAGGAAGTATGCGTAGGCGCGTTCTCGACTTCGGCCAACTCGGCCACGAAGTTGGTGAAGTTGCGAAAGGCCAAACACGTCCGCTCTTTCAACGATCAGAGTATTTGCATTTGCAACGTCGATTCCATTTTCGACAATCGTCGTGCAAACCAAGACATCGAAATCACGATTCCAGAATGCAATAACCACTTGTTCAAGCGCCGTCTCGTTCATCTGTCCGTGTGCAACCGCAACTCGAGCATCAGGAACTAAACGCCGAATGCGTGCAGCAGTATCATCGATTGATTCGACTCGATTATGGATGTAAAAGACCTGTCCATCGCGCAAAAGTTCTCGATGGATTGCAGCAGCAACTTGTTTATCGTCATGTGCTCCGACATAAGTCAAGACTGGGTGTCGCTCCTCAGGTGGCGTTGCAATCGTGGACATCTCACGAATACCGGTGATAGCCATCTCAAGTGTTCGCGGAATTGGAGTAGCAGACATCGCCAGCACATCCACGCTTGCCCGAAACTTCTTCAGTTTCTCCTTATGTTCTACGCCAAATCGCTGCTCTTCATCGACAATGATGAGTCCAAGATCGCGAAACTTCACATCTTCTGAGAGTAATCGATGAGTTCCGATCACAACATCGATATTTCCTGCTTCAAGACCCTTTAGTGATTCGCTGATCTCTTTCGCTGTATTGAATCGAGAAAGCCCAGCAACTTTGAGTGGGAATCCGGCATAGCGACTGTTGAATGTCGCAAAGTGTTGTTGGGCAAGCAACGTTGTGGGAACTAATACTGCGACTTGTTTTCCATCTTGCACCGCTTTAAAGGCTGCGCGGACCGCAATCTCTGTCTTTCCATACCCGACATCGCCACACACGATGCGATCCATTGGGTAAGGACGTTCCATATCTGCTTTCACTTCATTGATTGTTGAAAGTTGATCAGGAGTCTCGACATAGGCAAAAGAATCCTCAAGTTCTCGCTGCCATGTTGTATCGGCGGAAAATGCATAGCCTGGTGAGCTCGTGCGAGCGGCGTAAAGCCTGATGAGCTCGCCAGCAATCTCCTTCACAGCTTTCTTCGCTCGACTCTTTGCTTTAATCCAATCGCCACCGCCAATTCGATGCACTGCAGGAGTCTCACCGCCAACGTATCGAGTGATTTGCTCGAGCGCATCCGTCGGGACATAGATCCGATCAGCGGGTTGTCCCTTTTTCGATGATGCATACTCAATAACAAGGTACTCGCGTGATGCTCCCGCAACTACACGTTGCACAAGTTCTATATATCGCCCAACTCCATGTTGTTCATGAACTACATAATCCCCGGATTTAAGTTCGAGCGGATCAATTGTTCTTTTTCTTCTCGAAGGCATTCGGGTAGAGGTGACACGAGAATCACGGGCGCCGGTGATATCTAATTCTGTAATCAGCACAATCTTCTTCTCATCATCAAAGAAACCGCATTGCAATTGGGTCGTAATCAGATAAACTGAATTACGCACTGGCTGGAAATCTAAAGCTTCAGTAATGACGGCTGGAATGTCTGCATCACTCAGAATGTCTCGATATCGCTCAACTAATCCATGCCCATGAAGCGAGACAATCACTAGGTATCCGGTTGAGAGCCAATTGCTAACACTAGTAATGAATTTCTCGATATCACCGTGGAAAGGATCGATATCTTTGAACTGAGTGATTGTTCGGTCATCTTCATAACCGAAGAGATCGAGATTGCGCCAATTCATATCTCGATTAAGTGCTAATTCTCGAACGCTTTCAAAGGTAACAAATGCTCCAGGTTGCAATTCAGTGTGAAGCGGAACGCTCGTACTTCCTCTTTCAGGAGCGCTCATAGCTACGTTTGACCAAGCTGCTTCCAGGAATTCTTGGTTTGTTGCGATCAAATCATGAACTCGTGATCTGATGCGCTCACTTTCAATATTGATGATTGTGAATTTGCCAGGTAAGAAATCTAGAAGTGCTTTCATTCCTGGTTGAAGTGCAGCAGCGAGTGATTCGATTCCCTCCACATAGATTCCTGTTTCGATTTTCGAGAACATTTCAACTAAGGATGGATAAAGCAATTTCAGCTGTGCAGCGCGCTCCTTCATATCTTTCGTGATAAGAATTTCACGGCAAGGAATGAGTGTGACTGGACCAATTACTGGAGAGAACGTTCGCTGGTCTCCAATCTCAAAGTACTTGATGTCCTCAATCTCGTCACCAAAGAACTCAATTCGAATTGGATGTGCATCAAGAGGAGGAAAAACATCGATGATTCCACCGCGGACCGCAAAATCACCACGCCGTTCAACGAGATCGACTCGGTTGTAGGCACGTTCGCTTAATTCGCCGATCAACCTCTGAAAATCATATTCGGTACCAATATTCAAAGTGATGACTGGCGTATCAATTATCGAAGCAATGATTGGTTGGACGAGCGCTCGTGCCGTAGTTACAACGATCTTTGCACTCGAAAAGTTGAGTAATGTTGATATGCGCTTTGCAACCGTATCGCTATTTGGACTTAATCGTTCATGCGGCAAGGTCTCCCAGGCAGGAAACTCCAATACGCCTTCGCAGAGTTCAGATAGCTCTCCGACCAGGGATGCTGCGCGTTGACTGGAATGAGTAACTACAAGCACCGGAGTTCGTTCTGCTTGATCTGCTACGAGAAAAGGAATTGCCGAAGCTGAAGCAATGATGGTTTCGGCATCTGCATTCAACGCTTCTTGCGTTGTTTCAGATAGCGAGACGAGGCCACGTAACTTCGCTTTCATTCAATCACTTCCTTTCCTTACAGAAACATGTGGAGCACAACGCCTTTTAGCCCCTTTCAAGAAAGAAGGGGGCTTCTCACCTTGATCAGGGGCTTATATGAAATCGAACAGCAATACTAGCGTGTCATTATTAGCCCGTGTCCGAGCTCAATCAATCCCACGATAATTCAGCGCTTCGCAGCGATGTACGCCGACTCGGCGACTTGCTTGGACATTCGCTTGCGCGTCAAGATGGCGAGGCTTTACTCAATCTTGTCGAATTAGTACGCAAGTCAGTGCGCGAAGGAAATGGTGAAGACTTACTTAAATCCATCTCAACCGCAGATTCGGTAAAACTAGTACGAGCTTTCAACGTGTATTTCAATCTTGCAAACGTTGCCGAGCAAGTGCACCGCTCTCGTATTCTCGCCAACGAGCGAAACTCTGGCGGCTCATGGCTTTCCCGCGCAGTTCAAAATATCATCGATGCTCGCATAGCCGGACAAGATTTCTCTGACGCAGACTTACGTAAATGGCTGGAAAATTTCGAAGTACGTCCTGTTTTCACTGCACATCCGACTGAAGCTGCGCGC
Organism: Actinomycetota bacterium; assembly: GCA_009927705.1. Taxonomy (GTDB): domain Bacteria; phylum Actinomycetota; class Actinomycetes; order Nanopelagicales; family Nanopelagicaceae; genus MAG-120802. The sequence continues at coordinate 20,631 of RFMK01000141.1, forward strand.
CGCTCAATCTTGAGTAAATTATCTACAATCTCGGAATTACTGGATCAACCTGAAAGTGATGTTCGCGAACGTCGTCTCGCCGAAGCAGTCGATTTACTATGGCAGACCGATGAACTTCGACTTGGGCGACCCGAGCCACTTGATGAGGCAATCAATGCGCTTTATTACCTTGATGATCTCTTCCGCTTTACAGTGCCCGAAGTACTCGATGACTTTGCGCGCGAGCTTGCTCGACTAGGCATCAATCTCCCGCCAACTGCGACGCCTTTAACATTCGGTTCTTGGATTGGCGGTGATCGTGATGGCAACCCCAACATCACTCCTGAAATCACGAAGCAAGCAATCGCACTTCAGATGGGCCATGCAATCCGTGTGACGTTGGAAGCGCTCGATGAATTGCGTCAAGCGCTATCAGTCTCAACCAAGTTAGCCGGAACTTCTGAAGCGCTTGTTCAATCAGTTGCCCGTGATCTCGAATTATTGCCCGAGATTGAACCTCGTTTTAAACGAATCAATGTGGAAGAGCCATATCGGCTCAAGGCCACGGCGATTCGCCATAAATTACTTTTAACGAGAGATCGTCACGTGCAAGGAACTCCTCATGTACCAGGCCGTGATTATGCAGATACCGCCGAGCTCATCAGCGACTTGATGTTGATGTACAACTCTCTACTTGCCAATCGAGGCGAGCTCATTGCACATGGACTTCTTGAACGCACAATCCGCACAGTTGCGGCATTTGGCCTTACCCACGCAACGATGGATGTTCGTGAGCACTCTGGAGCGCACCAAAAAGTCATTGAATCATTGATGCCAGAAAAGAGTTATGAAGCGCTTTCGGCTGAGGAGAAATGCGCGCTCCTTACTACCGAGCTGACTGCTCCACATCGCGATTCGAGTTCGCTGGATGAAACGGATTCGAAGACGCTTCGGACTTTCATAGCCATCAAAGAAGCCCAAGATAACTTTGATTCCACCGTGGTCGAGACGTACATCATCTCCATGACTAAAGGTCCGGAAGATGTACTGGCTGCCGCATACCTCGCGAAAGAAGCAGGTTTGTTGGACCTTGCCCACAATATTGCCCGAGTCGATATCGCTCCACTCCTTGAAACCGTTGCAGAACTTCGAGCGGCTGGAGATATCTTGGAGAAATTGCTCTCCAATCCTGTTTATCGAAAGATCGTGGAGTTACGTGGCAATATCCAAGAAGTGATGCTCGGCTATTCTGATTCAAATAAAGATGCCGGTATTGCAACAAGCCAATGGGAGATCCATCAAGCCCAACGCAAACTACGCGATGTTGCTCGAAAGTACGGCATCAAATTGCGACTCTTTCATGGTCGCGGCGGCTCTGTTGGACGCGGTGGCGGTCCTACATATGACGCAATCATCGCGCTTCCATGGGGAACGCTTGATGGACAGATCAAGATGACGGAGCAAGGCGAAGTTATCTCTGATAAATATGCACTTCCCTCACTCGCTCGCGAGAATGTTGAACTCACTCTCGCCGCTGCCCTCGAAGCAACCGTTCTAAATCGCGCTGCTCGACAGAGTCCAGAAGATCTAGTTTTGTGGAATGCTTCGATGACTGCAATCAGCGACGCCTCTTTTACACGTTATCGCTCTCTAGTTGAACATCCAGATCTACCCTCATATTTCTATCAATCAACGCCAGTTGAACAACTCGGCAACTTGTTTTTGGGTTCACGTCCTTCGCGACGCCCTGACGCGAGCGCAGATCTCTCTTCACTTCGCGCTATTCCATGGGTTTTTGGTTGGACTCAATCGCGTCAGATTGTTCCGGGTTGGTTCGGTGTCGGTAGTGGATTAAAAGCAGCGCGCGAAGCTGGACATGAGAAGACTATGAAGGCGATGCTGAAGGATTGGCATTTCTTCCGCACATTTATCAGCAACGTTGAAATGACGGTAGCAAAGACTGATCTTGAAACTGCATCCAAGTATGTCGCGGCTCTCGTTGAACCGAAGCTCCAACATTTCCTCGAGACTATTAAGACGGAATACGAATTGACTGTCGCTGAGTTGCTGTTACTAACGGGCAAATCTGAGATCCTCGGTGACCAACAGATCCTTGCGCGTACTCTTGCGATTCGTGATGCTTATCTTGCTCCGCTACATCTCCTACAAGTGTCTCTGCTGAAGAAAGTACGCGACGACAACAATGATCCATTGATTACTCGAGCATTATTACTCACTATTAATGGTGTTGCTGCCGGACTCCGTAATACCGGCTGATTAGCTATTGAAGTTCTGCTGCGTCTTCTCTAGCCCATTTTCAATCAACGACTCAACAGCATCAGAGCCGGTGATAAGAAATTCTTCTAAGGTCTTCCGCTCATTGCTCGAAAATGGTTTCAAAACAAAATCACCAGGATCTTGCTGACCTGGTGGTCGACCTATGCCAAGCCGAAGTCGGAAATAGTCACCGCTTCCCAGAGCTGAAGTAATGCTCTTGAGGCCGTTATGTCCGTTATCTCCCCCGCCAAATTTCACGCGAATCGCTTGAAATGGAATATCCAATTCATCGTGGGCGACGATGATGTGATCGCCCTTCACTTTGTAGAAATCTGCCAGCGCTTTAGTGGGGCCGCCTGACTCATTCATGTAACAACGGAGCGTCGCCACAACTAAAGATGGAGTTTCCGCGCCAACACCGAGTCGAAATTCAGCAACATTTGCACGGGCTTTATGTGATGAGAATTTAACGCCAGCAACCTGCGCCATATGAGCAGCAAGCATCGCGCCAACATTGTGACGAGTTTTTTCGTATTCCTCACCAGGATTACCAAGGCCAATCACCAACCAACGGTTGGGATGGGATGCGCTCTTATCCTTGTTTGAACGACCAAACATAGATAAAGGTTAGTCGTTAGAGACTACTTGGCCTCTTCAGCGGCGGCGCCTTCAGCAGGAGCTGCGGCAGCCTCACCTTCAGCAGGAGCTGCGGCGACAGGAACAACTTCTTCAACAGCTGTACGGACTGAAAGGTGAATAACAACCATCTTTGGATCACTCTTGAGAGTGACGCCAGCAGGAAGCACGACATCGCCAGCAGTCTTCGAATCACCAGCAGGCAGACCTTCGATATCGAGATCAAGAGATGAAGGAATGGAAGTGACATCTGCTTCAACTTCGATGGTGTTATGGACGTGCTCAAGAATTCCTTCTGGATCGTGCTTACCATGTGCATGAACTGGCACGTGAACCACCACGCGCTCACCACGGCGAACGATAATCAAATCGATATGTTCAAGAGTTCCCTTGAGTGGATTTCTAACAATTGACTTCGGAAGAGTGAGTTCTTGTTTTCCATCTAAATCAATATTGAGGAGGACGTTTGAAGTCTTAATTGCGACACCGACTTCGCGAGCTGGAAGAGAGATATGTGTTGGCTTCTCTCCATGTCCGTAAATAACTGCAGGAACATTGCCATCGCGG
>RFMK01000025.1 GCA_009927705.1 Actinomycetota bacterium
CGTCGAGTTGTCGCATTCCACGTCAACGTTGCCGGCGAACGATCTTTCGTTCCCGCGAAATCAAACTTCAAGGAACATGTGCCAGTTGCGAGAACGGTGACAGAAGTTCGGTTAACGATTCCGTTTGTGCGATCCCACAGACCGTGTGAATCAATGCGGCAGATATTTGGAGTTAAAGATTGCGCTGTCAACAAATGACCCAAGCTGGTAAGACCACTCATCGCGTCATTGTCGACTAGACGAACTCTGGTGATGATAGAAAATGGTCCGGCGCCCGTGAGCGAAGAGGAATTCTCTACTTGAAGCACCATTGGCGCCTTCACATATTTAAAGGAGCGATCAACCGAAACCGCAGGAGCGAATCGATCATCGCCTGCCTGAGTTGCTCGAATGGTGCAGGTCCATTCCGAGGCATCTGCACGATTACTAACTGATTGAACAAATGCCCCTGATGCTGGAAAAACCAAGAAACATACATCTGGTGTCATTGAGATGTAAGAGATTTGCAATCCGGAAGTCGCGCGTGCCATGAGTTGTTGTGACCGACCAACTTGGCGTTGTTCGAGATTTGGGAAATCAATTGTCTGTGCCGTATTTGAACCTGGAGCTGGGATATTCAATCCAGTTAACGTGACACTCCACGTTGCACTGGACGGTTTCAGGTCGCCGGAGCCTGCGTAAGAAATGCTCAGATTGCAAGCGCCATTTGCTTTAGGGCGAATCGTTACTCGTGGTCCACGAGAATCTTCTTCCGTGTATTCGGTAACGCTGCAGACATTAGGAGTCGATGTTGAGAAAGTGATTCCTTTAGTGGCGCTGGAGACACGTCCTTCGGTAGAAATCACATTTGCGAGCAAGAAAGCTCCGCTCATCGGAACAGAAGCGGGAGCAATCACATTAACTCGAGTGGCTTGGCGAAGGAAAGAAATCGTCTGTGACACTGGATTTGCCGCTAAGAAAGAGTCATTTCCAGATTGATTTGCGGTGAACGTACATGTCAATCCATCGGCAGAAGCAAGAGGGTACTTGGGTTGAATCGTGAACCGCCCACCACCAAGATCCAAGAGCTGACATGAGGTCGGAGAATTATTTGTATAAGTGATTGGTAATCGAGATGATGCTGTGGCAAGTAATGGAGTGCCAACGTCATTTGTGAAACGTGTTGCAAGAGCAGGGAAGGTAATTGTTTGCGGAGACTTCACTCCTGGAGTTGGTGCCGGAGTTGGTGCTGGAGTGGGTGCTGGAGTCGGAGTTGGGGTAGGCGTAGGTCGCGGTGTAGCAATAGGAGTAGGAGTTGGCGTGGGGGATGGAGCCACATTCAATGTGTTCCATGTTCCAACACTTCCAAAGATCGGTTTGTTGCGAGACGGATCATCGGTTCCAACGGAGTTAATTCGGACAACGAAGTAGTACGTCGTTCCATTTTCTAGTCCCGTAATTGTTGCTGTAGTGATGAATGTTCCTGCAACCACTTTTGAATTGGGATCGCCAATTACCTCTACCGCACCTGGAGAAAGAGTTACTTTCCCGTCTGAAGCAACGGTATAGAGCTGAGAGCTCTTGCCATAAATAAAGAACCATCGGGTATTACTGCCTTGAGCGTCACCGACCGCGCGCAAAGTGACTTGTCCAACTTTAGAATTATCTGCGTATTGCGCGGTAATGAATGGAGTTAATGGCTCAGTTAGATTCGAGGAGGCGGTGCTCTTCGTTATCCCCGAAGCATTTGTTGCATCGAATCTGAACCAAACTCGAGCGCCTGGCGGTGACATTGGTGGGATATCGGCACTAACGTCAATGTCTGTTTCGCCAGTAAAAGTGCCGACATTGATGACTTTAGTACCTGGTCCAAAATTGCTATCCGGGCCATACGAAAGGCTCACGACAGTGGTTTGCCCTTGGGGATTTACTACGCCACGAACTGTATTGATTGTGGAAGTGCTGAAATACTTGCCAAAAATCTTTGTACTAACAATAGGCGGCTTGCCTAATGATTTTGGCGTATCGAAAGTTATTGTTTCGGAGGAAACACTTCCAGAAGAATTAGAAGAGACAATCTTTACGTAGTACTTCAAACCGCCTTCAAGGAATGAAATGGGAAGTGAAACTCCAATCGCATTCCAGCCAGAAACCGTGGCCGGGATTGCAAGACCGGTCTTGGTATTTTCTTTGAAATCTGGATCCGTTCCGTACACAAAGGAAACTTGCGCGGTATCACTTCCGGGATTTACCGAACCCTGCAAAGTTGCGCTATAGGCCGTGATGTTTGTGGGAGTAATCGCAATAGGAATCGGTTTAAATTTCGGAGGAGTAACTGTCTTGAAGTTTCCAATTGGAGCTGTGGTCAATCCCGATTCGTTTGTGCCACTAATCTTGAAATAGTACGTCGTGTCCGCCGCTAAACCAGTGAGCTTCGCAACTGACTGAACTAATGCTCCACCGCTTACCTGAGCCGGGGTAAATGGATAGGAAACAAAAGTGTCAAAAGTCGAACGAGTTGAAAGTTGTAATGCGAGGTCGGTAGGAGCATTTCCTGGATTAATATCGACCGTAATTTCTGCAGAATTATGTGTAATTGCACTTACGGTTCGTAATGCAACTGTTGGCGCTACTACCGGTGGCAATCCATCAGTAGGCGATACATAAAGTAATTCATTAACGGTATTTGCTGGCAATCCCACAATCGCATCACGCGTTGCTTGAGCATCCAAGAATTGAGTTACTTGCGCAACCGATGCCGAAGGATTCAAACCAAGATAGACCGCCGCTCCGCCTGCCACGTGAGGAGAGGCCATAGAAGTACCGCTAATACTGCGTTCTGCTGTCAGTGAGCCGATCCAAGCAGATGTAATTGAGGATCCCGGTGCCTGAATATCAACACATGGACCAAAGTTTGAATAAGAAGCCTTTACATCGTCACGCGAAGTAGCGCCAACGGTAATCGCAGAAGGAGCTCGCGCAGGCGAAGCCGTACAAGCATCAGCATTTGAATTACCCGCAGCCACCACAACGACGATTCCTGAATTAGTTAATTTTGTAACGGCTGCATCAATTGTCGATGAGGCTCCTCCACCCAAAGACATGTTCACAACAACTTGAGTTTTTGAGTTTGGATTCTCAGGCGAAAGTATCCACTCCATTCCGGAAATCACTTGTGAATAAGTTCCACTTCCATTACATCCCAAAACGCGAACTGGGACAATTTTCGCATTCTTTGCAATTCCATAATTAGTTCCCGCAATTGTTCCTGCGACATGCGTTCCGTGGCCATTGCAATCGACCGGTCCACCACCATCGCTAATGGCAGAAAATCCGCTTGTAGACAAACGAGCACCAAAATCATTGTGCGGAGCAACACC
>RFMK01000052.1 GCA_009927705.1 Actinomycetota bacterium
GGTATCTACGACATAAACCGTCGTACCAGCACCGGCGCTTCTATATCCATACGCAGAAGTCGTCCCAACCTTTTCGCGTTGATCAATACGATCTAATCCCCAGGAAGGCGTAGGACTCTGAACATTCTGAATCGCTGACATCTCAACCGGCGCATCTTTCTCAATAATCAAAATATTTGGCAATCTCTTTAACGCAACTACCGCAATATCAGGCAGCTTCACCAAGAAACCATCAAAAACATATTGATAACGCTGGTCGATCTTCCCACCGTATTGGCCAAGTGTTTTCTCAATCGCCGCCTTCGCTTCAGGCGTTACGCGAATTAAATAATTCGACGATGGTCCGAGATCAAGTGATTGGGCTGGGGCGGTCGTTCCGAGTAAGCCAATAACGGCAAATAACGAAACAAGTACCGTTTTGAAAGATCGAGGAAGTTTTCTCATGGCAGAAATTGTGACAGGGCACTCCGACAATTCACAGGAAATCGTCCCCACATCCCGTACAAACCTTGTCTAACCCAACAGGAAAAGCGCCTTCACTTCTCCTGACCTTCGCCTATGACAAAAAGCGCCCCATGGAAATCGCACTATGGCGAATCCATGACCGTAGATGGCAAGATCTCAACCGAAGAACTGCAGCAACTGAATAAAAAAGTCGCACAAATCGAGTGCTTACTCGAAGAAGGCAACTAAGACTTACTTCTCTTTCCAAGTTAAATAGACCCGCGAATGTCTGCTATCAGAAGCCTTAGGTTTTTAGGTCACTCAATAAAGTTGAAATTGCGTGAAGAGCCAAACCTTGGCCCCACAGCTGCAATCTATCCGACCGGATAACGCTGTATCCGAAGGGAATGAGTTGAAGAACCGTTCCTGCACTAGTTCTTGTGAGAACTCCAATCTCATCGATGTAGGCAAGGGCAGCGCTAATCGCCAATGATCCTGACTTCTCCAATTCATTTTTGGACGAGGGCAAGTACTTCATTGCCCGTAACATCGCAGCGCCGATTCCAGCGCTGGCAGAAGTTTCAAGAATCCCTTTGTTTTCAATTTGACCATCGACTAAGACATCCCAAATTCCATATTCTGGCTGAAATCCCCGCAGCGATTGAAGTTGTTGTTCTAGAACTTCTTTTACGAGATTGATTTCTGGAGATATGTGGTTTAGAGCAGAGCAAGCATCCAAGTAATCAACCATCGACAATGCCATCCAGGCATTTCCGCGTCCCCAGAAATTCCACAAAGTTGTACCGCGATATGACCCGTGTGCAAAGAGTCCCATCTTTTCCGAGAACAAGTGTTTGAAATGCGCACTCAGTTGTTGACCGACTTCATCAATCTTTCGTGGATCTGAATTCGTCAAAGCGCTTGCGAGTCGATACTGACCCCACATGTAACAAGTGTCAGCCCATACACTTCCTGGCCAATGCTCAATAGCTCCGAACTCGGAGATAGTCACACTTGATGGATTTGTGAGCCATCTTTCAATCTGCGTTTCAATTTCTTCAGCGTCAAGCTCTCCACGAGCCGCTAAAAAGAGTGCGGCGGCGCCGGGAGCAACATTGTTGACGTGGCCAGATGTAACAGTGTTCCATTGCAAGAACCACTTCTTAAGTTGATCTGGGTACGGTAATCCAGCCAGTTCTCGATACCGAACTTCGGCCAAAAGGTAGACGCCTTCACCCCAAGACCATTGTGGCAAGCCAGATTTCCACGTTGTTTCAATAACTCTTGCAGCTTTTTCGTTAAGAATCTCAGGTGTTAAAGACGAAATTGTTAAAGGAGTGAGTGGCGCAGGTTCGAGAGCGCTCGAAGTTGTGTCTTCCCCAGCCATTATTCGGCTCGTGATGTGGGAGCGATTCGCAAACCTTGCGTGATATCAATTGTTAGGCGCTCTCCATTAAACCTAGCATTCAATACTGAATCTAAAGCACCGACTGTGACCGCTGGATTCTCTAGGCGTGGTGGCACTTCTGGAATACCGGCGTCAATATCGGTCGATTCTTGATTAATTAGGAACGGTTTCTCCCATTCAAGTTGATATCGCTTTCCATATTTCCAATCAATCGCGATGGCATCATCATCAAAACTAGGTCGCTTGAGACCTTTTAGGAAAGCTTTCAGATTACGAGAGCCACGCCTCTCTTCTAACACGGCCACATATAGTTGTCCACGACCTCGCGGAATCCATTCCTGCTTTGCAGTATCTCCAGAAGGAATGTCTAAAAATCCACCTGGCGTCGCAACCGCAATGAAGGCTTTACCAACCTGACCTGCAATCCATACATCATCGAGCAAGTAATCATCCATCCAAGGAGTGGGAAACCATAGATGACTTTTCTCCGGAACAAAATCCACGAGTTGCGGAAAAATTGATAGGACAACATTATTTTCTTGACGCACTCTTGGTAAGACAAGATGTCCAGCCCAGGCATTTGGTCGTACAGAAGATGCATGACTCGAGGCGGCTGGATAGGTTGCCAAAACTTGAACTTCGGTTGACAAGGTAAAGCCCCAGACATGCTCTTGTAATCCTGGTAAGCCAGATCGATAGTCTTGAACCGAGGAGAGCATTCCGTAACTCGTGCGCCAGACTTTGAGATCTGACGAATATGGTCGCTCCAGTAAGTCACTTGTGAATCGATACTTACCCCGATAGCACTGACGAGCACTCCATGTCTTATCGAGAGATTGCGCGACCTTTCGAATCATAGGTGGAAGCTCGTACCGCGTTGATGTAATGAGTGTTGTGACCGGCAGAACTGCAGAGTTCAATGCACCCATTCCCCACATTGCCCACATAATTGGAGCAGTTTCTTCAAATCGTGAAGAGCGCAAAGTCGTCGTGTAGCTGCGACCATGGGCCGCGCCATGGATACCTCTCCACGAGTTGCTTGCGAGTGAGAAAAGCAATCGGTCGAGTAAGGCTTCAGAATACTTGCGTATCTCGAGGGATGGAGAGAACTCCAGCATTGAAACGAGAGCGAGAGTATCGATTGCGAGATACGCGTTTGAATCGTACTCGCTAAAACCACCCTCCAGTTTTCTTATGAGCCACTCGATAGCCATGTCATGTCCATGACGAGAGTGCTCCGCGCCAGACATGTTGGCGTTGGAGAATTTCTCCTTTTTGAAGAAATCGCCAATCAAGTGTTCAGCCGTGTGCCAGACAAATTGATGGTTCTCGGTGAAATAACACATCGCATCAAGCCCAGGTTGATCGATCCAGTACTTAAAGTTGAGCAGCGCTTTCTTTGTTTGTTCACGTAAACCTGATTCCCATTGTGATTCAGGGAATCGATGCAAGATATGCACAAGCCCTACCGCTTCAAAGTCGGCACAATCTGCTCGCGATGTAATCATTGTTAGCGCACTCTTCAAGTCTTCCTCGGTTACTACGTAGGAAGGATTGAGAGTCAATCGTGCAAGAGCTCGAGCGGAAGATGCGTAATTGGACGCAACGTGTTCGAGTACTTCGCGGCGCCATACCGAAGGTGAACTCTTGGGGACTGTGGTACGGACACGTTCTGGAACGCGCGCGCTACGAAAGACCCGGGTAACGGGGCAATTTTCGGAGTCAACTTTGACCTCAAGAAATATTTCGCCAGTATCGAGCATTGTTGCAGTAACGTCTCCATCGATACTGCCGTCGCTCTTCTTTGCACTATTACGCGCTTCGCTACGCAAATCTTCGACCTTGACCTTCCCAACACCTTTTTTCAAGGTGATTGGCAATCCAGCGCCAGGTTTGCCACGCTCTTTTACTCTGATTCTCAAATTTGGAGAACCGCGAAAGATTACCTCATCAGTTTCACGAGCCCATCTTTCGGTTGAGAGCGAATTGAGTTCACGTTCAGCGATGACTGATGCGTATTCGTCTGCTCCGGGTGAAGGAATCACAACACGCACCGGTAAACCGATAACGCGAACTCGAACTGCATGGCGAACTTCCCGTAAAGAAATCTGCCATTGGGAAATGACTAAGGTGCTGATCCCGGAAGGTAGCAATGTCCGAATCTCATGCTTGAGAGGTTGCATATAACCGAATTTCTCCGCAGTTAGGAGCAGTTCGCCATTTATCCAAACCTGAACTGGGCCCTGACTTTCAATAGATATAGTGCGCCACTCGGGTTGATCAACTTCAATCTGTGTTGCCATTAATGAATGTCGGTATTCAGGCGTGTAAGAAAAGTGGCTCCAGTCAACGTAGCCATCGTCGCCTGTGTGAATACGTTTCCAATCTCCCTGATCAGTCTTTCTTCCTCCAGGAGCAATCCATGTCATAGGACCGAATTCGACTATGTCCGGAATCTTTTGAGCGCTATGAAATGGTCGTCGCTGATAAATCTTTTCCTTGAGTGGCGCGATATCAGGTCCATTAGTTAGTACCCATCGACCATCTTTACCAAATGGGTCACCGTGGGCTTTCAACAACGCATCGAGATCGTTAGCTGGCTGAATCCACGCTGGTGAAATCAGCCAATCACGAATAAACCCATGTCCATCAAGAGTATGAATAGTTCGATTGAAGTGAGTCGTGAAGACAGGTCTGTTAGTCATCGACTATTTGAGCCCCGTGTGTGCAATGCCTTGAATCAATTGACGCTGCATAAAGATAAAAATGAGCAAGACAGGAATTATGGACATGACTGACATTGCCAAGACGACTGGATAAGGCACGACGAGCTGTCCATTCAAGAGCGCGAGCGCAACCGGGAGCGTATAAAGCCGTTCGTCCTGGGCAATTAACAACGGCCACAGGAAATCGTTCCATCGCCATAAAACCGAGAAGATTGCCACAACCGCAAGAGCTGGTCGGGCTAGAGGCATAACGATGCGAGCGTAGATTTTGAATTCTCCGGCGCCGTCGATACGTGCCGACTCAATCAATTCATCTGGGATTGTGAGCATGTACTGGCGGATCACAAAAACACCAGTCGGAGTTGCCGCAGCGGGGATGATCATTCCCCAGTATGTATTGACCATTCCTAGCGATGAGACCACAAGATATATAGGAATCAGAATAACTTGCAGCGGAATCATAATCATCGCAAGTGTTAAGACGAAGAGACCATCTCGACCCCGAAAGTTGTATTTCGCGAATCCAAATGCCGCCATGGAATTTACGAGTAATGTTAGAGCGGTAGCGACAACAGTGACAATCACGCTATTACTGAAATATCGAACGTAGTCATACATCTTGAAAGCTTCGGTGTAATTTTCGGTTGCCCAACGAGTCGGCAATAACTTTGGTGGACGCGCGCTTAAGTCAGTGAGATCTTTGAAGGACGAGAGCATGAACCATGCCACTGGAATTAGCACGATTAAAGTTAGAAAGATTAGTAGCGAAGTTCGAAGAATCGAACCCACGCTTGGTGGTTTCCGATTCGAAACAGATGTCCAAGTTTGCTGCGAAGCGCGCGCAGATAGTTTTCTCATATCGCTTCACGTCGCTTTCCTACCAAGAAGTTCAAGGCTGTGAACGCGAAAATAATTAGGAAAAGAATTACTCCGGCGGCGCTGCCAAGTCCATATTGAATGGGGCTCTGGAAAGCTCTTTCATAGATGTACTGAACAATAAGCGTTGTGGCTCCCAAAGGTCCGCCACCTGTAAGTGTGTAGATGAAGTCAAAAGACTGGAATCCGTGGATTGTAGAAAGAATGACTATAATCAAAGTTGTGGGTTTAAGTAGCGGCAAAGTGATGCGGCGAGTGATCTGCCAGCGTGTAGCCCCATCCATAGTGGCCGCCTCAAAAATGCTGCTATCAATGCCTTGAAGACCAGCGAGAAGAATGATCGTGTAGAAGCCAAGATGCACCCACACTCCGACGAAAATCGCCGAAATCATTCCTAGCTTTGGTTCAACTAGCCAGCCAGGGCTACCGCCTCCGATCGCCTCGAGCAATGTGTTCAGCGGCCCTACTTTTCGATCAAGTACATCGTTCCAAATTAATCCCACCACAATTGGCGAGAGCATTACCGGAAGAAAAACTATAGAACGGAAGAACCCTCGAGCAAACTTCTGTTGATTGATAATGATGGCGAAAGTGAGTGAGAGAAGTGTTGAAATAAGCATGTAAAAAACGACATAAATCGCGGTATTACGAGCGATAGTTGCAACAGTCGGGTCGTTAAAGATGGCCTTGTAGTTTGCGGTTCCTACATATGTAAATTGCGAACCATCCATGCTGTCGAAGAATGAAATGTAAATTCCGCGGAGAGCGGGCCAAATTATGAATGTTAGAAATATAAAAAGATTCGGCGCAATGAATACATACGGAACTAAGCGCCGACGCCACGTAAAGGTGGAACGCCGACGCTTAGTCACGTTACTTGGTGAAACCATCATGAAGAAATAAAGAGTTTCTCTCTATCTACTTCTTGATTGTTGCCAATTGAGTATTGATAAACGCGATCTGCTGATCAATAGCTTGCTGTGCTGTGATCTTTCCGGCCATAACTTCAGTCATGAGATCACGTAGCTTATTATATATCGGAGCGATGACAGTTGGAACTGTCTGGATACCGTAAGCCGCAGCTGGAGTTGCAGCTGTGTCTTTGAGGTAAATCTCCATGTCAGCCGAACGTGTTGGATATGTAATTCCCTTGCTTACAAGGTCATTACGAGTTGGAATCCAGAATGCTTTCTTGCACATTTCTTCCATCTGGTTAGCATCTGCTAGATAGTAGAGGAAATAGGCTGCAAGGTCAGGAGTTTTACTCGTCTTGAATGCCATGAGGAATTTACCTCCTGGCCAACCTCCACCATTAAGTTCCTTTGGATTAGGCACTACCTGGAAGTTGAACTTCGCGTCGCGTGCCAAAGTAGCCAAGTTCCAGTTTCCTGAGAAGAAGACTGGTGTTTGTTGTGCAACGAAGATTGATACGGGAGATGAGTACTTCGTTCCCGTTCCGATCCAGAGATCGCGTGGTGCTTGATCTGCCTTATATAGATCAGTGATGGTCTTCAAAGCTTTTGTCGCACGGAAGCGAGAAGAACTAAGAACGTTTCGACCCGCGCGATCAACCATGTAGGCGCCAAATTGACTCATGACGGTCGACATACGGTGTCCGGACTTATCCATTGCGAATGCATATTCGGTTCCATTTGCAGCTTGTACTTTCTTGGCTGCAGCAATGAGATCTGTCCAGTTCCAAGAAGTTGGAACTGGAACTCCAGCTTTCTTGAATTGGTCAACATTGATAAATGGACCATTCATCGAAAGATCGTATGGAACTCCAACTAATTTCTTAGTCGAAGGATCTGTGACCTGATAGGTAGATCCTTTAACGAAGTCATTCACATATTTCTTTCCAAAGAAAGTTTCAAGGTTCAACGCTGAGTTGTAATAGAAACCAGGGTTGTTGAGACGTGCTACGTCCGGCGCATTGCCAGCAGCAATACGTGCCTGAAGTTGTTGATCAAGACTTGTGAATGGAATAACGTCCAACTTGACTTTTGCACCCGTCAACTTCTCGAATGCGGCAATCTGTGACTTCGTTGTATCCAATTCAGCTTGGCTGTCATTGTAGAAGTAGTAAGTGATTTCCTTACCCTTCCAATCAGCTAATTGGTTAGCCGTGGGTTGCAACCCTGCATCTGCTTGTGCCGAGCTCTGGGCTGTTGCAACGAGTCCAGCAGTGAGCACAAAAGTAGAAGCAATTGCAATGATTTTCCTTAATGAGATACTTTTCATATTTCCTTTCAAGTCCTCCTGTACATGAGGGGGTCAGTGAGGGACTGACGTGCCCTTATTGAAGTAGAAGTACCGCGTGTTTTCAATGCTTACAAGGTTAAAACTTCATAACCTTTCTTTATATTCAACTCCTGACTAAGATTTCGCTGTGGAAATTCGCGAGGCCATTACGCCGAATCAAGTCCAAACCGAAACTAATGAATTTCTGCGACAACGGTTAGTTATAACCAATCTTTTCAAGAAGAATCAACTCAATCTCGTCTATTCCCACCATGATCGGATTCTTCTCGGTGGAGCAATTCTCGATTCCGGAGAGATCTCTCTGGAAACGCCACAAGAATTAAGTTCAGATTTTTTCTTTCAGAGAAGAGAAGCTGGAATTGCCTGTCTCGGCGGTTCGGTCACAATCCAGGTTGATGGAAAAGATTTCCAACTTGAAGCAGAAGATATTCTCTATGTCGGTAGAGGCACAAAAAGAGTTTTGATTAGAGGAACTGGTTCAATATACCTGTCATCAAGTATGTGTCACATAGATCTGCCAACAAAGCTTGCGAAGAAGGCTGATGCCGAAACTCTTGTCATCGGCGAAGCTTCTCGCGCAAGTCATCGGACGCTCCGCAAATACATTCACGAAGGCGGCGTTGCCTCCGCTTCGATGGCGATGGGCATCACAACCCTTCATGAAGGAAGTGTGTGGAACACATTGCCATGTCATGTCCATGAGAGACGCACCGAGGCTTATTTGTATTTCGATCTCGACCCCAACGAAAAAGTCATCCATCTCTTCGGCAAACCTGATCAAACCCGCAACGTCATCATGAGCAATATGGACGTAGTCATAAGTCCGGCATGGTCAATTCACACCGGGGCCGGAACATCCCAATATAAGTTTGTATGGTCAACCGCAGGCGAGAACATCACTTACACAGACTTCACTCCTGTCCCCACAAAAACTCTGGGCTAGTAGTCACAAATGTCAGGCGCCACTAATCACACCAACTGGTTAGAAAATCAATTTTCGCTAGCAGGGAAAAAAGCACTAGTCACCGGCGCCAGCAAAGGAATTGGCGCCCAGATTGCCATTGATATGGCCCATGCCGGCGCGGACCTCATACTTGTTGGACGTACCGAAGATTCGCTACAAAAAACATCCTCAGCCATTTCAGAAATCGGTAGAAATGTTCAATCGATCATCTGTGATTTTGCAGAAATTTCCACCTCACAAGAAATGCTCTCGCAGTTATCAAAAATGGAAATAGATATCCTCGTCAACAATGCTGGTTCAATTTCACGAGCACCTGCAATTGCAACGAAATCTGACGATTGGCACCGAATCATTGAAATCAATCTCAACGCAGTTTTTCAACTGACCCAGATCGTCGCGGAAGGAATGCTCGCAAGAAAGAGTGGCGCAATCATCAACATTGCCTCACTACTCTCATTCCAAGGAGGAATCAACGTCCCGGCGTATGCCGCGAGTAAGCACGCAATTGCTGGCCTTACGAAATCGCTCGCAAATGAGTGGGGTGCGCTCGGTGTACGAGTTAATGCAATCGCACCTGGATATATCGAAACCGACAACACTCAAGCTCTTCGAGATGACCCAGATCGCAGCGCATCTATTTTGTCGAGGATTCCAGTAGCGAGATGGGGAACTCCCAACGACATTTCTCCCGTAGCAGTTTTTCTTGCCTCTCATGCAGCGCGTTACATCAACGGTGAAATAGTTACCGTTGATGGAGGTTGGATGGGGAGATGACTTTCGAAGCAGTTCTCACCACAATCCAGAGCCAAAAAGTCGTACCTGTCGTTTCAATAGGCAAGCGTCACCAGGCAAACGGACTAGCTGCAACGTTGGTAGAAAATGGGTTACCAGTCGCAGAAATCACTCTACGTACACCGGAAAGCTTTGCAGCACTTGAATTAGCGGCAAAAAACCCGAAGCTTCTCGTTGGCGTTGGCTCGTTACAAACTCCCGATCAACTAAATCGTGCGGCAGATCTAGGCGCCCAATTCGCGGTTTCCGCTGGCTTCGTCCCTGAGATAGCGGAGAAAGCGGAGGCGCTAAAAATGCCTTACTTTCCCGGAATTGCAACCCCAACAGAAATCCTGCACGCCATGAAATACAAGATCGAAATAATGAAATTTTTCCCAGCAGAAAGTCTCGGCGGAATAGCAATGTTAAAGGCGATGAGTGCGCCGTTCCCACAACTTAAATTCATGCCAACAGGTGGAATCAGTGTCAATAACGTGAGAGATTACCTTTCTCAGGACTCTGTTTTCGCAGTAGGGGGTTCGTGGATGGTGCCGCAAAAAGCTATCGATGCAGGAGAATTTGAACTGATTGGCAAACTCATCAGAGAAGCTAGAGAGATATGTGCCCAATGAATCTGCGTAAACCAGAAGAATCTACTTTCGACCTATTGTCTATGGGCGAAGTGATGTTACGTCTTGATCCCGGCGAAAAGCGGATTCGCAACTCTCGTTCATTTACGGCTTGGGAGGGCGGCGGTGAATACAACGTCGCTCGTGGACTCCGTCGTTGTTTCGGCAAAAGAACTTCCGTAATCACTGCACTAGCTGACAACGACATCGGACGACTTATTGAAGATTTTATTTTGCAAGGCGGTGTGAACACCGATTTCATCTCATGGCGAGAGTATGACGGAATTGGAAGATCGGTGAGAAATGGACTTAACTTCACAGAACGCGGATATGGACTCAGAGGTGCTCTCGGCGTTTCCGATCGCGCGAACTCTGCCGCTTCTAAGATCGATGAGAACTCTTACGATTGGGACTCCATATTCTCGAGAGGAATTCGCTGGTTTCATACCGGTGGAATTTTTGCTGGGTTGTCACACACCACTCCGGGCGCGGTCATCGCTGCAATGAAGAGTGCAAAGTCCCATGGAACAGTTATTTCATACGATCTCAACTACCGTCCTAGTCTCTGGAAAGGCAATGGTGGGATTCAAGAAGCGCAACGAGTCAATCGAGAAATTGCTAAGTATGTCGATGTAATGATTGGCAACGAAGAAGATTTCACTCAATCTCTAGGTTTCGAAGTCGAAGGCGTTTCGCAAGAATTCACGGGAATTAATATCGCTGGTTACCAAAAAATGGTGGAAAAAGTCGTTTCTGAATTCCCAAATCTCAGCATCGTTGCCACAACCCTTCGTGAGGTTAAATCTGCATCACGAAATGATTGGAGCGCAATTGCGTGGTCGAAAGAAACGGGATTACTTCAATCCAAGTCATATAAAGATGTAGAAGTCCTAGACCGCGTTGGCAGTGGAGATAGCTTTGCATCCGGACTGATATATGGAGTTTTGGAAGGACTCAACCTCGGGCAATCACTAGAACTCGGCGTAGCCCATGGCGCGCTCGTGATGACAACACCAGGTGATACTTCGACTGCGACTTTGGCCGAAGTTCAAAAACTAGCTAGCGGCGGCAACGCTCGAGTCGAACGCTAATCAACCCATGCGTTTCCTAGAGAACCTCAAAGCCAAGCGCGCCGCCAAGAAAGCCACAAAGCGCTACCAACAACAACTCACCGAATGGCAGCAAGAAGAA
>RFMK01000133.1 GCA_009927705.1 Actinomycetota bacterium
GGATTTTGGTTAGTGAATTGTTTAGGTAAGAAAGAAATGATGCAGGATGTTTTTGTGGAGTTATTTGGATTGATTATTGCTGGAAAATTGAAGCCAGTTGTTGGTGCGACATATCCGTTATCGCGTGCGGTTGAAGCGCATCAAGCCATGCTGGCGCGAAAACTGTCGGCAAGATCGTGCTCAATCCCGCGGAGTAGCAGCGCGTAAAATCAGGTATTCTTCGCTTCGCTTTTCTATTGCCCCCCTAGCTCAGTCGGTAGAGCGTTTCCATGGTAAGGAAAAGGTCATCGGTTCGATTCCGATGGGGGGCTCGAATATTTGTGAAGCTTGGCGGGGTAGCTCAGCCTGGTAGAGCAAGCGGCTCATAATCGCTGTGTCGTGGGTTCAAATCCCGCCTCCGCTACCAACTAATCGCGCGTTCAGGAGTAAATCCAGGACGCGCGATCTTTTTTCTACTTCGCGTGCAAGTTCTGGGTCGAGTATTGCGGTGAGTTCGCCGAGAAATGCATGGTCACGAATGAGATTGCGGCGCATGATCGGGCCGTGGTGTGCGATGGAGTTTCGTAGGTTACGGATCTCGCGGGCTTTGTTGTAGAAGTCCCGCCTTTTTCCTTTGAGTAGAGGGTTAGCC
This sequence comes from Actinomycetota bacterium, assembly GCA_009927705.1. GTDB lineage: Bacteria > Actinomycetota > Actinomycetes > Nanopelagicales > Nanopelagicaceae > MAG-120802. Next base: position 632 of record RFMK01000133.1, read on the forward strand.
TCTTCCATCTTTCGCCAAATTTTTTCGTAATATCGCGCGCTACATAATTCAACCCAAAACGAGAGACTCAAATGCTCAACAATTTCTTCAGCTGAACTACCTTGCAACCTGTATCGCGAGCGAAGTCTTTGAATGTCAGTCCGGTCTCGCTTTGATAGCAGTTTTGTACTTTCAAACCAAAATGTATTTGTTAAGCATTTGCTCATGACCTTGTGGATAAAACTACGGAGAGTGACTTCAAAGCATTGAATGTGTACCCAGAGTGCAGCTGCAATTTCTATACCTAAGAAAAATAATTCATATTGACTTGAATGAAAAAAAGATTGCATAGTAAAGTTTGCACCAGAGCCCCAGGTGAACTCGAGAAATCGTTTACCGCCTGGGGATAGTTTTTTCTGGGGATTAGAAAGCTTGAAACAAAAAACAATTTTCTGCTAAAGTTTCCACCAGAGCCCCGGACGGAGTTACGAAAGTAGCTAGCGCGCCGGGGATTTTAATTTTCGATTCAAAGAACGATTACATTTGGTCCCAGAGCCCCGGACGGAGTTACGAAAGTGACTTACGCGCCGGGGACGTTTTTTCTCCTCTGTATGCGGGAAAAACCTTCCTTTTTGCCACATCCACGCAGGCTGGGTATTCTCACGCCCCTGTTCATAAGTAATAGGTAAAGAAATAAGGAGTCACCATGGCCAGCAAGAGCGCGGATGTCCGCCCAAAGATCACTATGGCGTGCGTTGACTGCAAAGAACGTAACTACATCACCAAGAAGAACCGCCGCAACGATCCAGATCGTATGGAACTCAAGAAGTTCTGCCCACGTTGCAAGGCTTCAACTCTTCATCGCGAAACCCGCTAACTAAGCGCCAGCTATGGCTGGATCCATTCGCATCTGTCTCATCGCAGATAATTTCTTAGAAGATTTTGCGCAATGCGTCGCATCTATTCGCGCGCATACCCAAACACCCATCTCGATCTTTGCTTCGGGTAAAGAGAATAAAGATGTGCCGACGATGTTTCCGAATGAGAAAGTCGAATGGCAGAAGAACAAATTAGGGTGGGGACATTCCATCAATCACCTCCTCGCAAATAGTGATGAGAAGTATGTAGTGATCATGGATCCGTCGACGAATTTCATGGGAGATGCGATTACGCCAGTAGTGAAAAAACTGGATGAGGGATTCCATGGCGTGGGATGGCGTGGTGGATTAGTCAATGTTGAAGATGAATGGCGCAGCGTTGATGATCGCGGCGAAGGTGAAGTTGATGTGCTCTTTAGTTATTTCTTTGCGATGGATCGAGAGTTTGCAATTAAGGCTGGGGGCGCAAATCCTTCGGCGACGTATTATCGAAATGCAGATATCGAAATGTCTTTGGGGTTACGTGCAGACGGTGGAAAGTTGTGGCAGATGGATTTGCCGTTAGTGCAAGAACGTCATCACGGGTATCACGACGTGGATGCGGAATACCGCGAGAAGAATTCGAAGAAGAATTACGGGCGGATTCTTGAGAAATATCGCGGTCGTACAGACATCTTGAGTGCGCGGAGATAACCTTTACTTATGAGCGAGTTGCTATCGAATCACACCAGCCTTCATATCGGAGGACCGGCAAAGAATTTCGTGCGCGCAACTACGGAAGAAGAGTTAGTAAATGCAGTAAAGGCTGCCGATGCCGCCGGTGAAGAAGTCTTGATTATGGGCGGCGGATCCAACGTTTTGGTGGCTGATTCAGGATTTTCAGGGACTGTGATTCACGTTGAGACGAAGGGGAATTCGTATCACGTGGATGCCTGCAGCGGGGGAATGATCACTGTTGCTGCGGGGGAAGATTGGGATGGGTTTGTCGAGTGGCTTTTGGATAAAGGATTTGCCGGACTTGAGACGATGTCAGGAATTCCAGGAACTGTGGGCGGTGCGCCGATCCAGAATATTGGTGCGTATGGTCATGAAGTATCCGAAGTGATTGCTCGTGTGCGGACTTGGGATCGTAAGGCGGGTGCATATAAAACTTTTTCGAATTCTGAGTGTGAATTTGAATATCGCTCATCTGTATTTAAGAAGAATCCTGGGCGTTATGTGATTCTTGATGTGACCTTTCAATTGCGCAATGGTGAGATGAGCCTGCCGATTAAGTACAAAGAGTTAGCTCATTACTTAGGTGTAGAACTTGAGGCACGGGTCTTAGTAAGCGATGTCCGTAAAGCTGTGTTAGCGCTTCGGGCCGCAAAAGGAATGTTGTTGGATTCCAAGGATCATGACACTTGGTCGGCGGGTTCTTTCTTCGTTAATCCAATCGTGAGTGCTGAAGTCGCGGCTACATTGCCAGCAGATGCACCGCGATGGCCACAACCAGATGGTCGAGTAAAAACTTCGGCAGCATGGCTTATGGAGCATGCGGGCGTGAAGAAAGGCGAGATTCATAATGGCGCAGGTATTTCCACAAAACATGTGTTGGCTTTAGTGAATACAGGAAGTGCGACCGCAGCCGACATTGTTGAGATGGCGCGTTTGGCGCGAAGCGCAGTGAAAGAAAAATTTGGGATTGAACTAGAACCTGAAGTGCAGTTTGTGGGTTTAAGTTTATGAAACGGCTTCTTGCGCTGACTTTCTTGATGGTGATGTGTGCGCTACCGGTTAATGCACATAGCGCTTTGGTCAGTTCAGTTCCCGCAGCAGATGCGACCGTAGTTGATTTCCCAATGGAAGTTGTTTTGAACTTTAGTGAGGGTTTGATGATTGTGGGAGATGAGAATCCCAACAAGGTTGAAGTCTTTGATTCAAACGGAGCGCTTGTTTCTGGTGGAACGGTCGTGAAAGGTGCGAGCATCGCAGCGCCGGTCGGAATCGTGGGAAACGGTGCGTTCAGTGTGAAGTATCGCGTGGTTTCAAAAGATGGTCATGTGGTCGAGGGAAGTTACAGATTCAATGTGGAGTCACCGATTGCGGTCTCTTCGCCAATGCCGATCTCAGCTCCGGTTGAACCAGCGGAAGATGGATCAAACTTGCTTGTGCGAATTGCGGTCTTGGCGGCGCTAGGCGCTGGAATTTTTATTTCGCTTCGGAAAGCAAATTCTTAATACGCGTTACACCCTCGATGATGTCTTCATCGGATGTGGCATAAGAAAGACGTACGTAGCCTGAAGGGCCGAATGCTTCTCCT
>RFMK01000024.1 GCA_009927705.1 Actinomycetota bacterium
GAGGGCGATGCCGGCGACGGTGGCGGTGAGGGCGGAATGGACAAGACCGGTTGCGATTGTGGTGCGGGAACGGAGAAGTGAGATGAGGATGCCGGCCATGCCTGCCAGATGTAATAAAAGAAGTATGTTGCGAAATAGTTCCATAAGCAGATGATATGTCTGACCAACTAAGGCATTTTGTCATTGACGCGCAGTAGCCTCTATGTATGTTGGCCTACGTAGCAACCAAGCGCAAATTTTTGGACGACGCTCCTCAAATAGAAGATTTAGTTAGAGATGCAGTTTTTAGACATCTTAATCTTAAAGTCGGTAAGAGCGAATACGAGGCATGGAGAAACTCCCTCGGCAATGCAATGTTTCATGTGATGAATGATCCTGAAATCCATGACGATGCCGGAATTGCGGTCGAATATCGACTGAATGGTCGGAGGTTTCGAATCGACTTCATGATCACCGGGCACGATAGATCTGGGAATCCACAAGTAGTAATTGTGGAACTTAAACAATGGACAGAAATCCAATTGAGTGACACACCTAATCATGTGATTACTTTTCTGGGTGGATCTATGAGAGAAGAAAGACACCCCTCATACCAGGCTTGGAGTTATCAAAGTCACCTTGAGCTTTACAACGAATTTATCTACACGAATCAGGTAGAAATCAATTCATGCTCATATCTTCATAATTGCACCGAAAACAAAGTCGTCAGCAGTTCTCGATATGAGGAATTACTTTCAAAATCACCGGTCTTTATCAAAGGTGATCACACAAAATTGCGTCAATTAGTAAAAGACCGAATACATTCTGGAATCGGTACCAACATAATTGAAGATATTGAAAAATCTCCAATCCGCCCTTCCAAACAATTGGCGGACGCAGTGGGAAATATGCTTGAAGGTCAAGAAGAATTTGTTCTCCTTGACGAGCAAAGAACTGTGTACGAAAAGATAATCAAGGCGAGCTTGGCGGGTTTAAAAGGAAAAAAGCAAGTTCTAATCATTAAGGGCGGACCTGGAACGGGAAAGTCAGTAATTTCTATGAATGCTCTTGCAGAGCTTACAAAAAGACGTCTCAACGCACGATATGTAACTCCAAACGGTGCACCCCGCGCAGTTTATGAAAGTAAGTTGAAGGATCGAATAACAGGGGACGCATTTCGTCACATGTTTACTGGATCAGGCGCCTTTCACAAGGTCGAGAAAGATGTTTTCGAAGTCTTGATTGTTGATGAAGCTCATCGACTTTCGGAGAAGTCTGGTTTTTATAAGAATGAGGGTGAAAATCAGATTAAAGAAATTATTCATTCGGCCAAGACATCAGTCTTTTTTATTGATGAAGCACAAAAAGTGACTTGGTCAGATATTGGAGAAATTGAGGAGATAAAGAGATTTGCAACCGATGTCGATGCAGATATTCAAGAATATGAGCTGGTTTCACAATTCCGTTGTGGAGGATCGGATGACTATTTGGAATGGGTTGATTTCATGCTTGGTATCAAGGCTTCAAACCAGTTGTTTAGTCTAAAGTCATTCGATTTCAGAGTTTTCGACAATGCCTCAGAATTACATGCGGAAATCAGGAAAAGGAATGAAGTCAACAATAAGTCGCGAGTCGTCGCGGGATATTGTTGGAATTGGATCAGCAAGAAAGATTCAAGACTATTCGATATTCAGATTCCGAATGACAATTACAAAGCAAGATGGAACTTATCAGAATATGGGAATAATTGGATTATTGATAAAGATTCCATTAACGAAGTAGGTTGTATCCACACTTGCCAAGGTTTAGAAGTGGATTATGTCGGTGTAATATTTGGCGAAGATTTGCGTTTTGAAGGCGGTCAACTAATTACGGATCCAGCAAAACGGGCTAAGACTGATCAGTCGCTCAAAGGCTTCAAAAAACAACTCGCGAGTGAACCAATCATCGCTGAAGCAAAAGCAGATGAACTCATACGTAACACTTATCGAACTTTGATGAGTAGGGGAATGAAGGGGTGCTATATCTATGCAGTGGATGAGAAAACTCGTGAGTACTTCAGAAATGCAGTTAATGCATTACCGAAAGGATAAATGATGTCTGACCTAACTGCCATAAGGGATCGTCTGCGTACTTTTGCGGACGCTCGAGATTGGGACCAGTTCCACACGCCAAAAAACCTTTCAATGGCTATCGCGGGTGAGGCAGGTGAACTACTTGCAGAATTTCAATGGCTGACGCCAGAAGAAAGTACAAAATTGGCTCCGGAAAAATTACGTGATGTTGAAATGGAAATTGCCGATGTCGCAATCTATTTGGTGCGAATAGCAGATGTCCTGGGCTTAGATATTTACGAAGCGACGATGGCAAAGATTGCTATCAATGAATCTAGGTTCCCACCTCAGTAGGTAGAGATAGTCCACGGAGCCGAGAATTAAGTCTTGTTCCCCAATGGCGGCGGGCAAGAACGGTCAGGTTGACCTCAAACGCAGGCTTTTCATCATCCTTTGCCAATTT
>RFMK01000021.1 GCA_009927705.1 Actinomycetota bacterium
AAGGCGGGCATAAAGGTGGCGGGCGTATTCCTGCCAGAAGAGTTCATCGCGGAACTTTTCGCGATCTTTAAATGGTACTTTTGCTACGTGATCGAAGACTTGTTGGAGTGTGAGGATGTTGTGGCGAATGTAGGGCGAAAGGACTGTGGCGCCGCGTTTTTCGCGTGGAAGGACTTCAGAGCGATCATCGGCATATCGAGTGATGTCGAGGTTATTTAGGGCGCTATTTGCTGCAGTTTGGCCACCTTTGATTGAGCTGAGGCCAAGATTGCCGGAATACAGGCCCTGGAAATCTCTTTCGATGATTTCTAGCGGGTGCGCATCGAGGTTGAGTGGTTGATGCGACATGGGAAGAAGGCTAACGAAGTTAGTGTGTGCGAGCCATTTAGAAGTTGAGTTCTTCGCCGTGAAGAAGTTCTTGTTTCGGTAATCCCTGCAGGATGTGGACTTTTGCTTCACCTTGGACAATCCAGTGTTCTTCTTTACTTCTCTTTACAAGCGCGGTGAGTTCGTCGATGCCAAGCAAGATGATGTTCTCGGGTGCGTGCATCAGCACTTTGGCAGCGCTATCGGGGATCCATCGAAAGAACTTGTCGAAGTGTGGGATGACGCGAATATTGGGAAGGATATTGAGGCCTAATGTGGGTTCGCGTTTAGTGAATCGGAAATTTGGGATGTGAGAACTCAAGACCATTGCACCGGCGCTGCATCCCGCGAGTGATGCGCCGGAGTTCCAGTTTTCGTGAATTGCTTTCCAGGTTAGGGTGTCGCGCAGTGTTGTTGCGAGGTAATGAGGGTCGCCGCCAGACATATAGATAAGCGCGGCATCCTTTATTTGTTCGGCGAACTCTTCTTTTTCGGCATCAGCGCGATTGAAGATTGGGAGAAAGCGTTGTTCAATTTCTAACAGTTCTGCTTGTCTTTTACCGAGCTCTTCCCAGTACTTAAGGCGATCCGGGCTTTCTTGTCCCGCAGCAGTTGGGATTTGGACGTAGATCGGTTTCTTGCCGTTTTCAATGCCGTCATTGATAAGTGATTTTTCAAAGTCGGCCATAATCGGAAGAAATTCGCCTGAGCCGACGAGAGCGATTGAGCCGCGCATATTGAGAGTCTAGATTGTTTTCTTGAAGAGTTATACGCAGAGTATTTGGAAGATGTCTTGGAGAGACTCTTCGCTAAGGAGTCTCTCCAAGTTTTTCTGCCCCGAATCGGCTTCGATCCGATAACCTCCGACTTAGCGGGTCGGTGTTCTATCCCTTGAACTATCGAGGCAGTTTGCGGAACTTAATTACGCGAACTGCCTCAAATTTTTTGAATCTACTTTTTGTGGAGAACTGTTGGTTGTTAGAGAAATAGAGCGAGAGTTGTTATTCCTAGAGCAATCAGAATGATGGCTGTGGCAATCGAGCCTTTCGTACCAAGTTTCTGTGGCAATCCGTTAATGCCGCTGACGTGATCTTCCTTCATATCTTTGATGACATTGATGAAGTGCGCCGCCATGCCAAAGAGTGCTCCCCCAAGCCACATCCATGTTGGCGGATTCATATCTTTGGAAATCACGATGGATGATGGCAGTGCGGCAAATGCGATTGCGTATGGGAGAGGTGAAAGCGAGGAGAATTTAAAATAGAAGTTATATGCAACGCCGCATGAGATGCCGAGCATGTAGACAAGCCCACCTTTTATTCCGAGTGGGCCAGCGATATTTGCGATGAATGAGAAGGGCACCATGAAGCGGAGCCATTTTTGTAAGAGTCCTTTGGTGATCAGCCCAGAGACAAGTGGTTTATTGATGCGATTGTGTCGTTGGTCGTCTTCGTAATCAATGAGATCGTTACTCCATCCGACCACGAGTTGACCGGTGAA
>RFMK01000059.1 GCA_009927705.1 Actinomycetota bacterium
GTAATCACACTTCCCGCACTTGATGGAAGCAATCGTGCAAGTACTCGATAATCCGAACTACTTCCCTTGGAATCCAAAGTAAATGGAACATCTTTGTACTTACGCACATCATCAGGAGTAAACCCAGTAACTAATGTTTGGATTCTTTGTGGACTTTGCGAATCCCCGACCGTTCCCAAGATATTTCCGTTGGCATCAAGCAAAGTAATGCTGATATCCGAAGGCACATCACGCAAAGGCTCAAAAGGCCTAAAAATCGGCTCTTGATCCTTCTTATCCGCATCATTATCGCGGTTATAGATTCCAGCGCGATCAAGCCGCAGGAGTGAACCCCCAGCCACACTTTCTAGTTGGGCATCTACCTGGGCGATCAAGAAAGTTCTAAACGCTGTCTGCGCTGCAAAATCCGATGCTGCAATTCCTAACGCACCAAGAATCACAACGCCTACAACCAACCGATTTCGCAAACTCCACTGGCCGGGAGCCGGCTTGTATTTGCGAAACGGTTGATTCATGAATTAATTCTTAGCCGGCAGCCTCAAGCGATAACCAACACCGCGCACAGTATGAATCAGTGGTGGCTCATACTGATCAATCTTCTTACGAAGATATGAAATATAAGTCTCCACAATTCCAGCATCGCCACGGAAGTCGTACTGCCAGACATGATCAAGGATCTGTGACTTCGAAACTACGCGATCAGCATTAATCATGAGATAACGAAGCAAGATGAATTCAGTCGGGGATAGGTCAATCAAATTCCCAGCGCGACGAACTTCATGGGTTGCTTCATTCAATTCCAAATCAGCAAAGCGAATGACCTCTTCATTAATGGAAGATTCCACCACACCAGTTCTACGAAGCAGTGCACGAAGACGAGCAACTAACTCTTCCAAACTAAATGGCTTAGTTACATAATCGTCGCCACCAAGAGTTAATCCCTTGATCTTGTCTTCCGTCGTATCTTTCGCAGTCAAGAACAAAACTCCAACATCCTGACCGTCTGCACGAAGCTGACGACAGACTTCAAAACCATCAAGATCTGGCAACATCACATCAAGAATCAACGCATGTGGCTTAAATTCTTCAGCTACACGAAGCGCTTCAGCGCCGGTTGCAGCAGTTCGCACTTCAAAACCCACGAAGCGCAAACTTGTTGTAATCAATTCACTAATGCTTTTCTCATCATCAACGACAAGGACTCTTTGGACCTTTACTTCGCTCTCTTCAGTCATCGACGGCTCTTTCTGGATTAGGGCTGTTGTACTCATATGTACCACCTCGCCCCCGATAGAACAGGGGCCACTTTAGAACTTCCTGAGAAGCCCCTGTGCTGCGGGGTCGAATTCAACTCAGGCTCAAATGAGCCGGAAGGCAAAGCTGCGCATTGGCTTTTCGCTTTGCCGGGGCTGCTTTGAGCCTGCGGGAATAGATCGGCAGGCAAGTGGGTTGAGGCCAGTAGCAACATTGAGCCAGTTCGACTCAATCTTTTGACCGTACGGGACTCAATATTGGAGGGTATCCCCCTCAAAAGACGAAACTTCTAAGGAGCATAAAGAAATGGCAAGAGCCGTCGGAATCGACTTGGGTACCACGAATAGCTGCGTATCCGTACTAGAAGGTGGCGAGCCCACCGTTATCGCAAACGCGGAGGGTGCCCGCACCACTCCATCGATTGTTGCATTCGCAAAGAATGGCGAGGTGCTCGTTGGTGAAGTCGCTAAGCGTCAGTCGGTCACCAACGTTGATCGCACCATCCGTTCAGTTAAGCGCCACATGGGCACAAACTGGACGATGGATATTGATGGCAAGAAGTACACCGCCCAAGAAATTTCAGCCCGTATCTTGCAGAAACTCAAGCGAGATGCCGAGGCGTATCTCGGTGACACAGTCACAGATGCTGTCATCACCGTTCCTGCATATTTCAATGACGCACAACGTCAAGCGACAAAAGAAGCTGGCGAAATCGCTGGCCTCAATGTTCTTCGTATCATCAACGAGCCAACATCAGCGGCGCTTGCATACGGTCTTGATAAAGGCGATAAAGAACAGACAATTCTTGTTTTCGACCTTGGTGGTGGAACATTCGACGTTTCACTTCTAGAAATTGGCGATGGTGTTGTAGAAGTTAAAGCAACCAATGGCGATAATAATCTTGGTGGAGATGACTGGGATCAATCACTCGTTGATTTCTT
>RFMK01000020.1 GCA_009927705.1 Actinomycetota bacterium
TTCGCCGCGCTTTTTTCCAACTGCGCCAGGAATGGAACGGATCATGTCATCAAAACCGCGATGAGTTGAATCAATTGCTTTTTTCATTTCCTGGATTTCAAAGGAATCTTTAATTAATCGCGCCTCAGATAACCACACATGAAGCGATGGATCATCACCACTCTCTTTAACTCGAGAATCAACATACTCATCTTCGCCGCGAATTGTGAGCGAATCTTTAGCGGCGGCTAGAAAATCATCCAGTGAATTGATGTGGCGAACTGATATGTCGTATGCAAATTCTGTTTCTTCCAAAGTCATGCGACGACCAACCCAGAACTCACCATGTCGCGCGTTACGGTAGAACTCTTCACTGCCTTCGCGCGTTGATCGAGGATGTATAAATAAAAGAGAGTCATGTCCAGAACCGTTAGGTTCAAGAATCAATACTGAATCTGGAACAGCATCAGTTCCATTGATTCCAGTCAACCAAGCAAATGCAGTGTGGGGGCGGAATCGATAATCAGTATCGTTGCTGCGAGTTTTGAAAGTTCCAGCAGGTATTACTAAACGCTTTCCAGGAAACGCAACCGACAATTTCTTCCGTCGCTCAACTGCAAACGATGCGACTTCACTCTTCTTCAAACCATTAAGAGGAGTGGCTGCCCAGCCTTTTTCCATGAACTTCTTCAGGGGTTCAGGTGTAGGAATGTCATGAGGTCGAAGCGGGAGCTTGCGTTCTTTACCCGAATCAAACGTTGCCATGAGATAGCCTCCATCACGTGATTTAACGCCAAGGTTAGTCGTGCCTTGCTCAGAGTGAAACTATTGGGCTGTGTTACTCAATTGTTATTGAGTTTCAGTCATTATTCAGACCTTTCGGCTTGTCGGGCGACGGCCGAGAAGACGACAATCCGCCCTGACGGAACGCGGACCTCGAGAAAGGGGTTCGGACCGTTTACTCCGGAGGAAATAACTAGATGAAAATCGCTACAAAGAAAATCTTCGTGGCCGCAACCATCGCAACACTTCTAGGTTCACTAGTAAGTGCT
>RFMK01000050.1 GCA_009927705.1 Actinomycetota bacterium
TGAAGCTCCGCCAAAGAAAACTTTGTCGTAATTTTCCAGGGTGAATTTTGGTTCGACAAATACATGCCACCAGCCTGTTGCGTAAATATCTTCACCAGTTCGAAATGAGCTGATGAATAAACCGAGTGTAGGGACCGTCCATATGATCGTGATGATGGTGACCACAATTGAGGCAAAGCGAGAAGAGAATATCTTTCTTCCAGGAGTCGGTTGTGAAAGTCGGAGGGCCATTAGTGTTGACGCTCCCTTCTTAAGTGAACGATGTTGTAGATCAAAATCGGTGCCACGAGTAGGAAGAGTGCGACGGCAAGTGCTGATCCGCGTCCTTGATTGAATTGAACGAAGATTTGGGCGTACATCTCATTTGCTAGAACATTGGTGCCGAAATTTCCACCAGTCATTGTTTGGACAATATCGAATAACTTAAGAGCGCCGACCACATTGGTTGCAAGCACCACAGTGAAAGTCGATCGCACCATAGGGAAGGTGATATTCCGGAAGAGCTTCATGCCTGATGCCCCGTCAAGCGCGGATGCCTCGACGATGTCGCTAGGGACCGCTTTGATCGCAGCAGAGAGAATGACCATGGCAAAACCAGTTTGAACCCAGACAAATATCACCATCAGTAACAAGGAATTGAGTGGGTTTTCAAGCATCCAATTGTGCGGCTCTTTACCTATGAGTCTCGTGAGATTTGTGAGCAATCCAGTTTGTGGGTATCCCTCTTTTGCGTAGTCATACACAAATCGCCAAATGATTGATGCGCCAACAAAGGAAATTGCCATTGGCATAAAGATCAGAGACTTCGGTAAAGATTCATGTTTCATCCGGTCAAGAAGAACTGCAAGCGTTAGTCCAATCGCAGTCGTCACAATAGGGGTAATAATCACCCAAAGAACGGTATTGATAAGCACTGTGTGGATATTTTCATCTTGAAACATCCAGGTGTAATTATCAAAACCGATATAGGCAAGACCGTCAGCATCTTTGAACGAATACAGAATTGTCTGTATGGCAGGCGATACAAGGCCAAATATTAGAAGTATCGCAGCTGGTCCAAAGAACAGCGCAATCGCTAGTGGTCGTTGCGCTCGACCATTGACTCGACCAGCAATACCAAAAAGAAAAAGAAGCACCGCAAAAAAGATGGCAATTGAGGTAAATATTTGAGCAAACTTGGGAAGCGTGGTCGAGAGAAAATCTGACACATCGCCTCCTTTAATTGTCTTGTTTAAAAACTTTCTAAAAATACTTGTGGGGACCTACGAATAGATCCCCACAAGTCTAGAGATTAAGAATCTCTACATCTAGAGCAAGTCGCTAAATTATTAGCTCTTTGGCCAAGATGCGTCGATTGCCTTAACTACTTCAGCAATGGACTTTCCTTCACCGAACCAAGCGGTGAATTCCTTCCATTCTGAACCAGCGCCAACTGCAGCAGGCATCAAGTCAGATGCATCAAAGCCAAATGTTGACTTTGGATCTGCAAGATACTGAGCAGCAAGACGATCGATTGGGTTCTTATAAGCAGCTAGTGGAACACCGCTGTTTGCAGAAACCCAGTTATCGTATTGAACGCGGCTGGTTGCAAATGTTGCTGAGGATAGGTAGGTCTGGACTGCAACAACCTCAGGACGAGATGCGAAAGCTGCTGTGAACTCTCCACCACCGACGACAGGAACTGTGACCTTTGAATTAGTTGCAGGGAGATAGAACGCGAATGCGTCGCCATCTTCCTTAATAGTTGCGCCTGCATCAGCGAGGATATTTCCGTAGAAGGAAGCTTGCTGAAGCATCATGCACTTACCGGTTGGGATTCCCTTACCAGCATCCTGGAATGCGGTTGTGGCAATACCTTTAACGTCACCAACCCACTTTGGATTTTGCATCCATGAAGCAACCTTCTCCATTGCGGAGACGATCTTTGGATCAGAGAACTTGACCTTGTGTGAAACCCAGTCGTTATAAACAGCTGCACCGTGCTCGCGTAGAACGATTTGTTCTACCCAGTCAGTTGCTGGCCATCCAGTTGCACCACCAGATCCAAGACCACCGCAGAAAGCAATCTGCTTGTTAGCAGCCATCTTGTCTGCAAGTGCGGTCATCTCGTCCCAAGTCTTTGGAACTGAGTAACCGTTTGCCTTGAATTGTTTTGGTGAGTACCAAACAAGTGACTTCATATTCGAGCCAAATGGAGCTGCGTAGAGCTTGCCATTTACTGAGCCGAGATCTTTCCAGCTCTTTGACCAGAATTTATTTACGTTTGCAGCAACTGATGCAGGAGCTGGCTTTACTTTGCCCATTGCAACAAGTTTCTGTAGTAGACCTGGCTGAGGGATGAATGCGAGGTCTGGTGCATTTCCACCCTTAACGCGTACAGGTAGAAGTGCTTCGAATTGGTTTGAGCCTTCGATGTTGATCTTTACACCTGTGCACTTCTCGAAGTCGCCCCAAGCTTTTTTCAAAGTTGAGAGTTCTGGTTCAAGAATTGAGGTGAAGATCG
>RFMK01000018.1 GCA_009927705.1 Actinomycetota bacterium
TAGAGGGGAAGTTTAGCGCGCAACATGAGTAATGAAATACGTAATAAAATCAACGGGTGATTGAGCGTGAAATCGAAGCCAAATACGTCGATCTTCATTGCCACGGCGGCGCAGGTTTCTACTTCTCAGACCCCAATCCTAGAAACATACAAAGCGCAATCGACTTTCATAAGAACCATGGAACATCGAAATTACTTGCAAGTTTGGTAACTGAAAAGATTGATGATCTTGAAATACAGATTCGCAGACTCATACCGTTCTATAACTCTGGTGCAATCGCTGGTATTCACTTGGAAGGTCCTTATCTGGCTCGCGCTCGATGTGGAGCGCACAACCCTAATCTTTTGAAGTCTCCAACTATTTCCGAAGTTCAAAAATTGATTGAAGTCGGCGATGGCGCTGTTCGTATGATCACTATTGCGCCCGAGCTTGAAAATGCGCTCGATGTGATTTCTTATCTTGCCAAAAACAATATCATCGCCGCAATTGGTCACTCAGATGGCGGTTATGACGATGCACTCAAGGCTGTTAATGCGGGCGCTGCTCTTGTGACGCATTTTTCAAACGGTATGAGTAAGTTGAAGGATGGCGAGAGAACTTTTGCAACCGCCTTATTGCACGAAACTTCTATCCCACTTGAAGTCATCATGGATGGACATCATGTAACTCGAGAAGATATTGCTGTTATAGCCGAAGTTGCGGGCGATCGAATGGTCTTCGTCACTGATGCAATGGCTGCTGCTGGACAACCTGATGGTGATTACAGAATTGGTGATTTGGATGTCGTGGTTTCGGAAGGAGTTGCTCGATTGAAATCCAATGGAGCCCTTGCTGGAAGTACGTTGACTATGAATCAGGCGGTTGCAAACGCTCGAATCGTTGGTTTGTCAGAGAACGTAATTCTCAACGCTAGCCAAACAAATCCCACAAAACTACTTAACGGAGCCCGCTAACAAACCACGCACGAAATAGCGTTGAAGCGAGAAGAAGACTACGAGTGGAAGCGCAATCGTGATGAATGCTCCGGCTGTCAGTGACGTCCAATCTGATCCGTATTGGCCAACAAGAGAGGCTAATTTCACGTTAATAGGTGCGATTTCTTGAGTTCCAGATGCAAACGTAAGGGCTACAAGCAAGTCATTCCACACCCAGAGGAATTGGAAAATAGCGAAAGCTGCAATAGCTGGAATTGAAAGCGGCAGAACGATCATTCGGAAAATCTTAAAGTGGTTTGCGCCATCGACGTGTGCTGCTTCCATGAGTTCACGCGGCAAGCTTGCAATGAAGTTATGAAGCAAATAAATCGCAAGAGGTAGAGCAAACATCGTATGAGGCAACCAGATGCCTGCAAATTTACCTGCAACACCCAGAGCGGGGATTACTTGCACTGAGCCGATATGAACGCCGCTGGTAAACAACTGCAAAATTGGAACTAGTGACATTTGCAGTGGAACAACTTGAAGGGCAAATATGAAGAAGAAGAGGAAGTCACTACCGCGGAAACGTATCCAAGCTAGGCAATATGCCGCCATCGTCGCAATGACGAGTGGGAAAATTACTGCAGGAATTGTGATTACTACTGAATTA
>RFMK01000101.1 GCA_009927705.1 Actinomycetota bacterium
CTCGCCACGCTTTTTTCCAACTGCGCCAGGAATGGAACGGATCATGTCTTCAAAACCACGATGAGTTGAATCAATTGCTTTCTTCATTTCCTGGATTTCAAAAGAATCTTTAATTAAACGCGCCTCAGATAACCACACATGAAGCTCTGGATCATCACCATTCTCTTTAACTCGAGAATCAACATATTCGTCTTCACCGCGAATTGTGAGCGAATCTTTAGTACCGGCTAGAAAATCATCCAGTGAATTGATGTGGCGAACCGAAATGTCGTATGCAAATTCTGTTTCTTCCAAAGTCATGCGACGACCAACCCAGAACTCACCATGTCGTGCGTTGCGGTAGAACTCTTCACTGCCTTCGCGTGTTGAACGTGGGTGTATAAATAAAAGAGAGTCATGTCCAGAACCGTTAGGTTCAAGAATCAATACTGAATCGGAACAGCATCAGTTCCATTGATTCCAGTCAACCAAGCAAATGCAGTGTGGGGGCGGAATCGGTAATCAGTATCGTTGCTGCGAGTTTTGAAAGTTCCAGCAGGAATTACTAAACGCTTTCCAGGAAACGCAGCCGACAATTTCTTCCGTCGCTCAACTGCAAACGATGCGACTTCGCTCTTCTTCAAACCATCAAGTGGTGTGGCTGCCCAACCTTTTTCCATGAACTTCTTCAGTGGTTCAGGTGTAGGAATGTCATGAGGACGTAGCGGGAGCTTGCGTTCTTTACCCGAATCAAACGTTGCCATGAGACCGCCTCCTTTGCATTGGCCTATTCCTAGGTTAGTCGTATGTTGGTCATGACCACACTACCGACCACTTACAGACTTTTACATACCCAGTATCTAAATCGTTATTTTGAATCGTTGCTGCCTGAAAAACCCAGGTCTAGACTCCCAGAAAACCATGCCTGGCACAAAGTTGTTGCGGGCAGTAAAAAAAGGACGAGAGAAGATAAATGAATAAGACTAAGAAACTCGGTTTTCTGGCCTTAGCATCGGCAGTGACAATGTCAATGGTGGTTGCCGTTCCAGCTCCAGCTGCAACAGCGTGCCCAAAGAAGGCAACAGTCACGATGCTTGGCACAATCAAGATCGAAATCCAAGATCAATTCTTGGCAGCAGTTGCTGACTACAACAAGAGTCAGAAGTGCTACACAGTTAAGTCAATTCCTGGCGATCGTAAGTTGACCTTCTTGCAGAATGTCACACCAATGTACGCCGCGAAAAATGCTCCGACAATTATGTACACCCTCCAAGAGATTCCTGACATGGCTGACAAAGTCATTGACTGGAAGGGTACGAAACTTGTGAGCCTTGTATCACCAGGACTTCTTGCAGCAGCAAACGTTGGCGGAAAGCAAGTCGGTGTTCCATCAACAGCGGAAGCATTCGGTCTTCTTTACAACAAGAAGGTACTTGCTGATGCAGGTATCGATCCAGCAAAGATCAAAACTCGTGGCGATTTAGAAAATGCATTCAAGACACTACAAGCAAAGGGCAAGAAGGCAATTCACTTCTCCGCTATCTGGTGGTCGCTTGGAGCTCACTTCACAAACATCTATCACGCAAACTCTGCGAAAACCCATGAAGGTCGTCTAAAAGTCCTGGATCAACTTTCAGATGGATCTAAGGATCTTTCAAAGGATGCCGTATTCCAGAATTGGTTAGCAACATTTGATCTATTGAAGAAATACAACGGATCAACAGCTAACCTCACTGATACCGAATACGATGCTTCAATCGCATCTCTTTCCAGCGGAAATTACGGATTCTTGTTCCAAGGTAACTGGACCGAGCCAAACTTGATGACCGCAGCCCCAGGAACCGATTTTGGCATCATGCCGCTTCCAATCAGCACAGATGCAGCAACATATGGAAATGACTCAATTCCAGTTGGTGTGCCTGGCTACTTCATGATCGATGCAAAGCAGTCAACAAAAGCTGAGCGCGATGGAGCTATCGACTTCCTTACTTGGCTCTACACATCACCAAAAGGCCAGGGCTTTGTTGCTAACCCAGTAACAAAGGGCGGAATGGGCTTTATCCCGGTATACAAGGGCTTCAAAGTTGAGCCAGCAACAAGCATGGCTCGAGACATCTCGAAGTTCGTTGTAGCTGGTAAAACACTTGAGTGGATCAACACCTACTACCCAGCTGGTCTCCAGGAGACAGTAGGTAAGGTCTCTATGCAGCAGTACTTCACCGACAAGATCACTTCAGCAGATCTTGCTAAGGCGATTCAAGATGCATGGAAAGGCTCAGTAAAGACTTGGCGTGGAGTGAAGAAGTAATTTCTTCAAACTATTTCCAAGTAAATAAGAAGTAAATAGAATCATCCTGAGGTGGTGAAAATCGCCTCAGGATGATTCTTCATTAGTCGGGTATGTAATGAAGTTACAGGCGGTAAAGGAATCACTATGTTGAGAGCTAGAGCAGCCAAGAAGTTCTCTAAATTTGCTCTAGTACCCCTTGTTATCTTCACAATTGTTCTCGTAATTCCATTTGTTAACGGTTTTTATTACACCTTTACTGATTGGGATGGATTCGAAACTACCAAATTTGTCGGATTTGATAATTATGTTAAGTCATTCAAGGATCCAACTTTTTGGGCCACACTTCGCTTTACCACCCTCTTCGTAGTTGTCTCACTCGTCATCGTTAACGTTGTGGCATTTGGACTAGCACTTATCGTTACCTCGAATCTGCGCAGCAGGAACGTTCTTCGAACTTTCTTCTTTGTTCCAAACCTCATTGGTGGCGTGGTTCTCGGAGTAATTTGGCAGTTCGTCTTTAACAGTGCACTCGTCGCACTTGCCAATAAATATGATTGGGCTCTCTTCAAAGAGTCGTGGCTACAGGACACCCATAAGGCATTTTGGGCGCTGATTATTGTGACGGTTTGGCAGTCGTCTGGTTACATGATGATTGTTTATATCACCGGACTTGTCTCCATTGAACAGGAAGTTCTCGAAGCTTCTCAAATAGATGGCGCATCGCCACTACGAACCTTGTTAACCATCAAGATTCCTCTGATGGCACAGGCATTTACGATTGCTCTCTTCTTGACGCTTCGCGGAGGCTTTATGGCCTACGACGTCAACGTTGCGCTGACAGGTGGCGGACCATTCCGAACAACAGAATTGATCTCACTACACATCTTCCAAGACGCTTTCGCCAATGGAAACTTTGGAACAGGACAGTCAAAGGCGGTTGTTATGTTCATCATCGTTGCAATGGCTGCTTTGGTCCAAGTCACGATATCGAAGAGATATGAGGTCCAACGATGAGCCAACAGCGACGCTTAGGAAAGAAAATCACCTTTATCGTTGGTGGAATCTTGGCTTTTGCCTACGTCTTTCCATTTTTCTTAGTGTTCGTGAACGCTCTGAAATTGAAGCCAGACATTCTTGCGAACCCGCTTTCCATTCCGACAAGCATCACTTGGGATAACTTCAACCAAGCGTTGACGAAAATGAACTTCTTTAGATCTTTGACTAACTCAATCATCATTACTGTGTTGAGCGTTTCACTTCTGGTCGTTTTCTCATCAATGCTCGCTTACTATCTATCTCGAACAAAAACCAATCTTTCGAAATACATCTTTTTGATTTTGGTTGCATCAATGATCGTGCCATTCCAGGCGTTGATGATTCCGTTTATGGCTCGATTTGCCCAGTTTGTCTCGTGGAATAACCGAGGAGCGTTGATTTTCTTCTACATTGGATTTGGTGTTGCGCTCTCAACATTTTTGTATCACGGCTTCATATCAAATATTCCGACCGAGATCGACGAAGCGGCCTCAATAGATGGCGCTTCAGATATGGTCGCGTTCTGGAAGATAATTTTCCCAATGATGCGACCGATTACTGCAACAGTTTCAATTATCAATGCGCTATGGATTTGGAATGATTTCTTATTGCCGCGCCTAGTATTGACAAACGAAACCCAAACTTTGCCGCTTTCGACATATTTGTTCTATGGCCAATATTCAATCGAATATGGGCAAGCAATGGCAGGTCTGTTATTGGCAGTGATACCAATCATTATTTTCTATCTTGCACTACAACGGCAATTCATCGCTGGAATCTCAGCTGGCGCCGTTAAGTAATATTTAGAACGAAAACAGAAATATGGTTCTGAAATACGACGATCGCTATGTCTGGGATCACTGGATCTTTGATGACAGCGAAAAGTTTCACATTTTCTATCTCCAAGCACCGCGCCGAACAAATAACGCATCGGAGCGACACCTCAATGCTTCTATCGGACATGCCACATCAACCGACTTAAAGAATTGGACTGAAGTCGGGACCGCACTTGAGAAATCAAATTCGGGTTCATGGGATGACGTAGCGACGTGGACTGGAAGTGTGGTTCAAAATCCAACTACGAACGAATATCTCCTCTTCTACACCGGAGTACATAAATCGAATGATGGTTTGGTTCAAGCAATTGGCCTTGCCACCTCACCTGACTTAATACATTGGGAGAAATACGGAAACGCTCCGATAGCGCAAGCTGATCCAATGAGTTATGCCTGTCAGGAAAATGGTTCACGGGACACAGACTTTCGCGATCCGTGGGTTTTCTTTGATCAACGCGACGCGACATGGCATATGTTGATTACCGCAACCTCTTTAACGGATACAAACATCATGTCACGCGGAATCGTAGGTCATGCAATTTCAGAAGATCTCTTTACTTGGCACGTTCTTCCGTCATTGACTGGGCCAACCGGATTTGGCCAGACCGAAGTTCTTCAAGTAGTTGAAGAGAATGGGAAGTTTGTTGGAATTTTCTGTTGTGGTAGCGACTATATAAAAGAGAAACCGGAAAGATTCATCACAGGAACATATTCAGTTCCCATGGATTCCCCGACCGGCCCCTTCCATTTTGATAGAGCAGATATCTTTAATGCACCAAATATCTACGCAGGTCGTGTGATTCGCGATCGGGAAGGCAAGCTAAATCTGATTGGTTTTCTCACCGCGGGCCATGATTCTCAGGCGCCGTGCGAGGTTAGTGATCCAATTCCAGTCCGGTTAACCGAAAATGGAACTCTGCAAGGAGATTAAAAATCAAATCTAGATTTTCAAGAGCTTTGATGGCAAAACTTGAGTGGCGTGATTTATCAAGTTATCAGAAAAGCCGAATGCTCGAGCAGTATCGACAGCTTGGTTCATCGTCAAAGTACTTCCAGCAAGGGCGCCGTTGGATTTCAAGCGAGCAACGCCTTCCGAAACCACAACATCCAAATCACCGATTCTGTAATCGCCATCAGGTTCTCCCGCAGCAGCCATTGCATCAGTTACAAATACCATCCGGTCGCCGGCAACTTCATTAACAACGGCGACATCTTCACGGTTTACGTGATGACCATCCATGATGATTTCAAGTGGAATAGAAGATTTGTGCAACAAAGCAGTAGCAAAAGTCCGTGCGCCATCCTTCAACTTACTCATACCATTCGAAAAATGTGTCACAAGTGCAGCGCCCGCATCAACAGCCTTGAGCGCATCGTCATAACTACCATCTGAGTGACCAATCGCAGCAATCATGTTGTTTTTCGCAAGATAAGAAATCACATCGAGCGCATCATCAAGCTCTGGAGCAATAGTGATCATACGAATAGCGCCTTCGCCGACGTCAATCAACTCTTGAACTTCGGAAATAGTCGGAGACTTCAAAAGATTAGGGTTGTGTGCCCCACATCGAGCGCGGGCGAGATACGGGCCCTCCAAGTGAATACCAGCAATTGCACCAGAGTTATAGAACGGAACGAGTCTGCGAATCTGTATTTCAAGGTCGGCAATCTTTTCACTAACCAAACTTGCAAGTAATTTCGATGTTCCATGGTTCTTGTGAAAGTCGATTGCGCTTTGTATGTTTCTAGGATTGGGGTCTGAGAAGTAGAAGCCTGCGCCACCGTGGCAATGAAGATCCACATACATAGGCTGGATTTCACGCTCACTCACCTGTGGATTTTATTACGTATTTCGCTATTCATGTTGCGCGCTAAACTTCGCCTCTA
>RFMK01000047.1 GCA_009927705.1 Actinomycetota bacterium
AGGCCCTCTAGGACGGTGATTGCGCTGGCGTCATACGCCTTCGAAACCTTCTTCTCCGCCACAAAAATCCCCTCGTTGAGCACTAGTTAAAACCCGCCAGGGACAAACCTCGCCCCGATTTCGGCCTGGGTACCCTCAAATCCTAGTGGTAAATCAAATATTGGTTAGCCCAAAAAAGGCGTTGGCGGTGGATAAGACGCTTTTTCAGCGCGAGGGTGAGGGTCGGTATTAGCCGAAGGTATCGCGAGGGCCTTGAGCGCCGCGAATCGTTCGTAGGCCTCGTTTCCATGATGGGGCTTGGGGACCGATGATGGAGAGGGTCTCAACCACTGCGCCAGGGGCGCTTTTTTGGATGGTGCGCAAGAGATCGCCCTCCATTAAACGTAACTGGGTGCTCCACGCTGTGGATGTGGTTTGGATTGTGAGTCGACCTTCATACATTGTGATCGGTGTTGAGTGATCTGCGATTTCATTTCCGACAATCTCGCGCCAATCACTAAAAAGGTTTCCTTCTGCAATTCCTTTACGCCAATCACGAGCTTCCACAATTTCACTCAAGATTGATCCGATCTTTTGTGGATCGTTTAAATCAACTCGATCTTCTTGGGGGAGTTCTTTCTTTTTGCGCAACCCACTTCGATAGCTCCGGAAAAGTTCACGTGCAATATCTCGCTTCATAACTGGGCCACTTTTCCTGAGGTTACTATAAATCGCGTCCCGGTTATTTCTGGTGGGAGATCACTTTCGACTGCGACGGTGATAAATGTTTGCTCCGCAGCACTTGAGATTGAAATTAGCTTTTCTCTTCGGCCTTCATCAAGCTCTGAGAAAACATCATCGAGAATCAAAATTGGTTTATCGCCATCGTTGATAAAAAGTTGGTAGCTCGCTAAACGTAAAGCGAGTGCGATTGACCATGACTCTCCGTGGCTGGCATAGCCTTTAACTGGGTGGTCGCCGAGATTAAGGAGTAAATCGTCGCGGTGTGGACCAACAAGAGAAACACCTCGATCGCGCTCTTGGTTACTTACTTCCATGAGTGTGGCACGGATTTTTGATTTATTCTCGTTTTTATCTGTGGTGGGATTAGCGATGCTTGATTTATACCCGAGTTTGGCTGCTTTTTTTGTAGAGAGGTTTTTGTAAGCATCTTGGAAAAGTGGTTCTAACTCTTGGATGAGAGAAAGCCTGCCGGCAATAACTTCCCCGCCGAAATTCGCAAGGTGCTCATTCCATGGCTCAAGCGCGGCTTGGGGAGCGCGGCTTTTTAGTAGCGAATTACGCTGTTTTAGAGCTCTTTCGTAATCAGTGATAACCCCAGCCAACCGAGGGCTGCGCTGGATGAGGAGTTGGTCGAGAAATGAACGACGCTCGCTTGGGTCTCCCCGCACTAAGTCGAGATCTTCTGGTGAGAAACAGATACTTTTCACAATCCCTAACAATTCTTTTTGGGAGCGAACTGGGTTTTGGTTGACTTTCGCTCGATTTGCTTTTGAGGCGTTGATTTCTAACTCCACTAGCGTTGTGCGCTCATCCGATTCAATCTTTGCCCGCACATACGTCCGCTCTGCGCCAAGTTTTACTAAAGGTTGGTCGGAGCTAATTCGATGAGAGGAAAGTAGGGCTAGGTACATAAGTGATTCAATGATATTGGTTTTACCCTCACCATTCTCACCAATGAAAATGTTTTGGCCAGGTTGGAGTTTTAAATCAAGTGACGAGTAGGAGCGAAAATCTGTTAGAGACAGATGCGAGACATGCATTGTGTTTTCTTAGGATGCGTATCGCATAGGCATGAGGAGGTATCGATAAGTGCTATCGATCTCGCCATCTATTTTGTTCTTTCCAGATAACACAGCCGGTTTATTGGAACCAGTGAATGCGATGTTTACATATGTTGTGCCTAAGGCATTAAGGCCGTCGGTTAAGAAGGTTGGGTTGAAGGCGATATCGATAGCTTCGCCGGTATAGGCGATTTGAATCTCCTCGGTTGCTTGCGCCTCATCTCCAGCGCCGGCTTCAAGGTGAAGTGTGTTATTTCCAAACTTCAAACGTAGTGGGACAGTCTTGTCGGTTACGAGCGCAACGCGTCGAACCGAATCCATAAGCGCCGCAACTTCGATGACTGCGGTTGCGATGCTCTCAGATGGAAGGAGGTGGCGATAAGGAGGGAAGGTGCCATCTAGTTGACGAGAAGTCATTGATTTCTGCTCGGTTGTGAAGCCAATTAGTCGCTCGTTTGAACTTGATGGTGCGACCGCGAAAGAAATGTTTTTAGTGGAGGAAATTGTTTTCGCGGCATCGGCGAGTGTTCGCGCGCGCAATAAAGCTGTTGTGGCCTCTTCTGGATTATTAGGAGTCCAATTAATTTCTCGAACTGCAAGGCGATAACGATCTGTGGCAGCGAATGTGATGGTTTCTTTATTTATATCAACATGGATTCCAGTAAGTGTTGGAAGTGAGTCATCACGGCCGGCAGCCACAGCCACTTGATTTACAGCGGTTGCAAATAAGTCACTAGCGATTTGTCCAGAAGTTTCTGGCATTGTAGGAAGATTTGGGTATTCATTAATCGGAAGTGTAGGAAGTGTGAATTTTGCAGATCCTGCAGCTACTAATACTCGGCTTCCATCTAGTGTAAAAGAAACTGGTTTACTAGGTAGTGCGCGCGAGATTTCAGCCAATAATCTTCCTGGTACTAACACTCTGCCTTTTTCTTTAATGTCAGCGTTAAATGAAGATTTTGCTGATGTCTCAAGATCTGAAGCGCTCAAAGTTATGTCGTTGCCTGCATCAATAACTATTCCAAGGAGCGCAGTCATAATGGGTCTGGTTGAGAGACTGCGAGAAACCCAATTAACGCTATCGGTCAGTGTTGCGCTATCGACGACAAACTTCATATCTGTGAGCCTAACTTGTTAAGAACAAGATTAAATGAGCGAGGTTCGCGCACACCTTGTTGTATATCTATAGAACTATTCGTAGTAACCAAAGGTTGTAATTGTGGAGAAGTAAGAAAACCGCAGTTCAACCAGGTATTTCTTTCCACTTTCACCACCTTTTTATGTGTGTAACCCTGTGTGTTTGTTGTGGGTATTCCGTGTTGAGAGAGAGGGACTACTTCACCCACACCCTTTACCAACAGATTATCCACAGATATCCACAGGTTATCCCCAAGCACTGTCGATAACCAGATTTAGGCTTTGGCCTGCAGTTTTATCCGGTTGGTGAGCTCAGATACCTGGTTAAAGATAGATCTGCGCTCAGCCATTAACTGGCGGACCTTCCGATCAGCATGCATCACTGTTGTGTGATCACGCCCACCGAAAGTTTGGCCAATTTTTGGAAGAGATAACTCTGTCATTTCGCGACATAAGTACATCGCGATCTGTCGCGCGTTCACAAGAACTCGTGAGCGTGATGTGCCACAGAGATCATCAATAGTGAGACTGAAGTAGGCCGCGGTTTGGGCCATAATCAAATTCGCGGTGATCTCTGGAGCAGAATCATCAGGAATCAAATCTTTCAAAACAATCTCTGCTAAGCCCATATCAACCGGCTGGCGGTTTAACGATGCGAATGCAGTTACACGAATCAACGCACCTTCGAGCTCGCGGATGTTTGAGGAGATTTTCGAAGCGATGTATTCCAAAACATCATCCGGCGCATTTAATTTATCTTGCGCTGCCTTTTTTCGAAGAATTGCAATACGTGTTTCTAATTCCGGTGGTTGAATGTCAGTGATTAATCCCCACTCAAATCGAGAACGTAGACGATCTTCCAGTGTTGTTAATTGTTTTGGTGGACGATCACTTGAAATCACAATCTGTTTGTTGGCGTTATAAAGGGTGTTGAAAGTATGAAAGAACTCCTCTTGCGTCCGCTCTTTATTCTCCAAAAATTGAATATCATCAACAAGAAGAACATCTAGATCGCGATATCTACGTTGGAAATTCGAGGATTTATCATCACGGATCGAGTTGATGAAATCATTAGTGAATTCTTCGGAAGAGACATAACGAACTCGAACACTTCCATACAACTCTTTTGCGTAAGCACCAATTGCGTGAAGTAGGTGAGTCTTACCCAATCCAGATTCACCATAAATAAAGAGTGGGTTGTATGCCTTCGCAGGCGCTTCTGCGACAGCAACGGCCGCGGCGTGAGCAAAACGATTCGAGGCACCAATAACAAAAGTTTCAAAGATGTAGCGCGGGTTTAGTTGTGAAGACTCAACGCTCTTGGTGGAAACTTCTTGACGGCCAGTTCCGGCACGGGGAGCTTCGAATTCAACTTCAACAACTTCAGGATCAACCTGGGGAATATCGAGCGACTCATCGATAGTCACCGCGATATTGATTCTCTCTCCCATCTTCGCGGAGAGCGCATCATTAAGGACTGATCTCAATCGGCTTTCCAAGACATCTTTTGCAAAAAGGTTAGGGGCGGCCAATAAAAGGTTCGATCCACCCTCACCTTTAAGCAAACCCAGTGGTTTGGTGAGGGTAAGGAAGGCGCGGTTCTGTGGGGAGTCGTGCGAGACGGAGTTGACGACCCCACTCCACAGCGCACCTAAATCATCATTGGATTTGGGGTCTTCTTCAATCACACCAGTTTCGGTTAAGGACATAACCCCTCTTTCGGTAAGAAATCCACAAAGTTATCCACAGGCTGTGGTCTAAACTTCGACTTTAGCCTTGAATCGACCCAAAAACCCCCAAAAAGCGAGGGAGCCTGTGGATAGAGGCGGAAAGTATGCCCTCACCCTATGAAAAGCAAGGGGTTATCCACAAATTTTTCAAAATTGACCGCCTAG
>RFMK01000085.1 GCA_009927705.1 Actinomycetota bacterium
ACATTAGAAAAAAAGGGGTTGCAGATTATTGTGGCCCCTTTTTTGTTTTCCCATTAAATTTTTAGTTTAAGTTTTCAAGGAAGGAATGTGAGAATGGAAAAGCGACCAGCCAGAGCTACAGGTCGTCCGTCATCACCTCCGAGTTCTCGCTCTTCTTCAAGTCGGCCATCTGATCGCAGACCTTCCGGTCGCAAACCGCTAGAGGGAAAATCATCTGATCGCAAGCCAACTGATCGCACATCACAGAGACGTTCCGGCGTTCGCCCATCGCGACCACCCATGCGTCCCAATGATCGACGAGTTGTGAGCGATGAGAACAAACGCGTTAGAAAGTTTGCTGAACCTCCCATCCCCGATGAAGTAACCGGAAAAGAATTAGAAAAACGCGAAGCTTTTGCTCTGCAATCTCTCGCCGCAGATAATGCGGAACGTGTAGCTAAACATCTCGTTTGTTTGACGATGTTCTTAGAAACCGATCCAGAACGTGCGTATTGGCATGGACAATCAGCATCCTTTAGAGCGGGACGAGTCGCGATCGTGCGCGAACGTGCCGGTATTGCCGCGCTTCATTTCAAGAAATATCACGAAGCGCAGAAAGAATTACGTGCCGCGCAAAGAATCATGGGATCTCCGACAGTAATTCCGTATCTTGCACAATGCGAATTAGCCCTCGGAAACCCTCGAAAAACACTAGAAATTGCTGGTTCGGTTGATCCGAAGATCCTGTCAGCTGCTGAAAGAGTTGAGTTACGTTTGGCTGCAGCCGGAGCACGAACAGCACTTGGACAACACGATGCTGCTGTTGTGACGCTCACGTGTCCAGAACTCACCCAAAGTGATGCGCTCTGGAGTCTGCGCCTTCGTCACGCTTATAGAGATGCATTGACTTCTGCGGGTCGAGATGATGAAGCACGTCGTTTCACCGAGAAATATCCACAATCTTTCACTGATCAATAAATTTTCGTCAGTCGTTCCAACTTTAATTGCTTCCTTAACGACACGTGCCAAGAGAGAGCACAACTAAGGAGCGGGAATGAGCAACGACAAAGAAGAAGAGTTTGAGTATGCAAATGAAGTCACCTTGATCGGAAGAGCAAGTACCCCGGCGCTCGAAAAGGAGTTGCCGAGTGGTGACAAAGTTGTGGAGGTTCGTATCGTTGTGGCTCGCGATGATCGAGATGGTTACGACACCTTCGACCTTGCGTTCTGGAGCGCTTCTTTGCGCAAGAGAGCGCTCACTTTGGCTGATGATGAGTGGATTGAAGTGTCAGGAGCGCTCCGACGTCGTTTTTGGCGGACTGGAAACACCATTGCTAGTCGATGGCAGGTTGAAGGGCGCGAATTACGGCGAGTTTAGATACCTTTGTCCTATGGCAAATGACCTTCTTTCAGCGCTTCGTACCTATTTGGCAAAAGTTTCCTCAGGAGAGAAGAGCCCTCAGGAAGTAGCTGCCGCCCTCAACGCTTGGGCGCGCGAAAGTGGTGAGGCGATTAAGCAACGCGTTGAAGAAGAAGTTCAGCGCAGTGTAAAACGAATGGGATTTGCAAAGCAGGAAGAGCTCGATCGCTTGAGCCGTGAAGTCGAAATGTTGAAAGCCAAACTTGTCACTGGAGATCGCTCGCAGAAGAAGTCTTCCACTAAGGCGGCACCGAAGAAGTCAGCAGCAAAAAAGAAGAGTTCAACCCCAGTGAAGAAGAGCGCCACACGAAAGAAGAGTTCTAAATGAGCGATGCACCTATAACGCTGGATGAAATAGCAGCGTTGAAAAAGCGAATTAATGAAGTTGCCTTTGCACCATTAGAAGAGCACGGGAAGAAATTCGACGAAATCAATCAGGAGCTTGCGACGGCACTCTCAAGCGTTGAGGGCATCTCAAACTGATTATCCCCACAAAGAGCAGGTAGGAATTTCAAGGAAGGGGCTGCATGTAATGCGCACTCGACTTGATGCTGAACTGGTTCGGCGAGGACTTGCTCGCTCTCGAGAACATGCGGTAGATCTGATTGAATCGAGATCTGTTCTAGTTCGTGGCATTCCAGCTTCGAAACCTGCTTCGCAAGTCGATGCTGAAACTTCCATTACTCTGGCGGGGGCCCGCAATGATTATGTTTCGCGTGGCGGTCATAAGCTGGCTGGAGCTCTGGATGAGTTCTCTGCAATTCAGATTGAGGGACGAGTAGCTCTCGATGCCGGTGCATCTACCGGGGGATTCACAGATGTTCTTCTCAAGCGCGGCGCCCGAAAAGTTATTGCGGTCGATGTGGGGTATGGCCAATTAGCATGGGAGTTGCGCCAAGATTCGCGGGTTGAGATTCATGATCGCACAAATGTCCGCACACTCTCGCCTGAAATTTTGAGCGAAGCTCCCGATCTCGTCGTTGCAGATCTCTCTTTTATCTCGTTAACGTTGGTAATTCCGGCTTTGATGGCAGTAACGAAACCAGATGCGGATTTCGTCATCATGGTCAAGCCGCAATTTGAAGTAGGGCGGGAAAAATTAGGTGCTGGCGGTGTCGTTCGCGACCCGCAATTGCGACGAAGCGCTGTTCGTGAAGTTGCAACAAGCGCGCGCGAGCTCGGTTTAGGTACGGTAGGAGTAATGGCGAGCTCTCTACCTGGACCTTCGGGAAATGTCGAGTATTTCCTCTGGCTCAAGGCTGGTGCTCCAGAAATCACAGATCTTGCACTTGATGAGGCAATAGCGAAGGGACCGCAATGACGAGCAATCGCGAGGTGCTTCTCGTACTCCATCCTCATCGACCTGAAGCTCAAGTAGTCGCCCAAGAAATAGTTTCTGTGCTTTCACAAGAAGGAATCACATTCCTCACGATTACACCTACTGAAATCGAGGGACTCACGTCAATAAGTCGAGAAGAGTTGCCGGCTCATTTTCCCAATGTTGAGTTGGCGCTAGTTCTTGGTGGCGACGGAACGATTCTGCGAGGCGCCGAACAAGTACATGGCACAAATATTCCAGTGCTGGGCATAAATCTTGGACATGTCGGTTTCCTCGCACAAATTGGTCGACCCTCAACGGCAACAATCATCGATGCGATCCGCGGGAAGAAATACACAACGGAAAAGCGCATGACCTTGGCCTACCAAGTTCAACGAGAAGGAAAAGTCGTTGCTCATGGATGGGCGCTCAATGAAGTAACAATCGAACGTAATACCGAAGCGATGATTGAACTCTTCGTTCAAGTGGATCATCGTCCGCTATCTCGCTGGGGATGCGATGGAGTTATCTGTGCAACCCCTACTGGTTCGACTGCGTATGCATTTAGCGCCGGTGGTCCAGTAGTTTGGCCCGAAGTAGAAGCACTTGTGCTCTTACCGCTTGCAGCACATGCTCTCTTCTCAGATCCCATGGTGATTTCGCCTGATTCGGAAATTGCTATCGACGTAGAAAGTGATGTCGGAGCGCTCTCAGCGGACGGTTTAAGAAAATTTGCTCTCATTGAGAAGGATCGCGTTGTCTTATCGAGCGATAAATCCTTCATAAACCTTGCGCATGTGGAATCAGCGCCTTTTGCGGATCGCCTTGTAGCGAAATTCAAACTCCCCGTAGATGGCTGGCGTGGCGAGTAAGAAAACTGCGGCTAGCCGCACTCGACTTGAAGAGATCAATATCAGAGGTCTCGGCGTTATAGATCAAGCGCTCGTGGAATTCTCTCCAGGTTTGAATGTCATCACCGGTGAAACTGGAGCGGGAAAGACTATGCTGTTGACCGCGCTTTCGTTACTGCTTGGCGAAAAGGCAGATTCTGATCTGATTCGCACCGGACATGAACGTTTATCTGTTTCTGGCATATTTTCTTTAACTAATTCTCCAAGCCCCATTCTCGTTGAGATAATTGATCGACTCGGGATTGATGTGAGTGAAGATCAAATTATTCTCTCTCGCAACGTGGCCAAAGATGGCAAGAGTCGTGCGCTGATCTCTGGCGCCACCAGTACGGCAGCAAATCTTGAAACAATAGGAAGCGAACTCATTGAAGTTCATGGTCAACATGGCAGTTTGGTATTAACTAAGGCCACAAAACAGCGAGAGCTGCTTGATATCTCTGGAGGAGCGGAGATAGCAAACGTCCTCGAAAAATATCAAGAGAGTCTTACGACATTTATCGAATTGAAGAGCAAGATCAAGGAATTGAGAAAAGCATTAAATGATCGAGATCGAGAAATAGCCTCGTTACGAGAATTGGCTGGGGAATACGAACGTATCAAACCTAAGGAAGACGAATTCCTTGAACTAGATTCTCTTATTTCGCGGCTTGAAAGCGTTGAGGATCTGCGATTAGCGGCTACCGGAGCTCAGCAAGCCCTCACTGATGAAGAGAATGGCGGATTAAATTCACTCCACCATTTGAAGCGCTTCCTGCAGAGCGCTCGAGGTAAAGATCCCCACCTAGATGCTCTTCACGATAGAGCTTCGGACGCCCTTTTTTCGCTGATAGATATTGGGGCAGACCTTGATCGGTACATCGACGGACTTTCAGCCGATCCACAAGCGCTGGAGAATGCACTGACTCGGAGATCCCTGCTCAGTACTTTTGTAAAGAGATTTGGCGAATCTAGCGATAAGAGTGTTGCACTCTCCGAAGCGATTGACAAGGCACGGCTTTCGCAACAACGTATTGGAGATTTAACTGCGGGAGATGATCGGATTGCTGAACTTGAATCCGAGTTGGTGTGCTTGCGCGCAACTTTGAAAGAAGACGCTCAAACGCTTTCGCAGAAACGCTCTCTGCAGGCAAAAGCTCTCGAACTTAGAGTTACGGACGAGTTGCATGATTTAGCAATGCCGAAGGCGAAATTCGAAGTGAAGATATCGAGTCGCAATGGCGAAAACGATGATGATTTTTCGCCGAATGGTCTGGATGAAGTTGCGATGCTCTTCACGAGTCATGGAGCTGGAGAATTGTTGCCAATCTCCAAGGCAGCAAGTGGGGGTGAACTTTCGCGGTTGATGCTCGCCCTTGAAGTTGCGATTGCAGAGAACTATCCACTTGGTTCATATGTTTTTGATGAAGTAGATGCTGGTGTTGGTGGTAAAGCCGCTCTTGAACTAGGTCGAAGGCTTTGGAAACTTTCACAATCTTCGCAAGTTATTGTGGTAACGCATCTAGCACAGGTCGCTTTGTGGGCAGATAACCACATCGTCATCGAGAAGGACATTTCAGGCGCAGTAACTGAAAGCACCATTCGACGGATTACTGATCATGACCGCGAAGTGGAGATTGCGCGCATGCTCTCTGGCGTTGAGGAGTCTGAACACGCTCAAGAACACGCTCGAGAGTTGCTCAATTTACGAATCACCGAAAAGGCGTGATAAGTTCGCGCTCCATGACCGCCCCTCATGTGACGAAGCATCTTTTCGTCACCGGCGGAGTCGCCTCAAGTCTCGGCAAAGGTCTCACAGCATCAAGCCTCGGCAGGTTGTTGCGCGCCCGGGGGTTGCGAGTCACGATGCAGAAACTTGATCCGTACATCAATGTAGATCCCGGAACGATGAATCCATTCCAACATGGCGAGGTATTCGTTACCGATGATGGAGCCGAAACTGATCTCGATATCGGCCACTACGAACGTTTCCTTGACACAAATCTCCATGGCTCGGCCAATGTCACGACCGGCCAGGTCTATTCGCGAGTAATTGCCAGGGAACGACGCGGGGAGTACTTAGGCGATACGGTTCAAGTGATTCCACATATCACCAATGAAATCAAAGACCGCATGAAAGCGATGGCGGCTCCCGATATAGACCTCGTCATAACCGAGATTGGCGGAACTGTCGGAGATATCGAATCGCTTCCATTCTTGGAAGCTGCTCGCCAAATAAGACAAGAAGTAGGGCGCGAAAATGTTTTTTATCTCCATGTTTCTCTAGTTCCATACATCGGTCCATCTGGAGAGTTGAAGACAAAACCCACTCAACACTCAGTTCAAGCTCTGCGTTCAATTGGTATTTCGCCAGATGCGGTAGTTCTCCGTTCAGATCGCGAGATCCCAGTCTCAGTAAAGAAGAAGATCTCTCTGATGTGCGATGTTGATCAAGAAGCTGTTGTTGCTGCAGTTGATGCCCCATCTATTTACGACATTCCAAAAGTCTTGCATAAAGAAGGACTTGATTCGTATCTTGTTCGCCGGCTTGGTATGAAGGCCAACGAAGTTGCCTGGCAAGAATGGGATGCGCTCCTTGAGCGAGTACATAAACCCGCGCACACAGTTCGCGTTGGCCTGGTTGGCAAATATGTCGATCTTCCGGACGCGTATCTATCGGTTACGGAAGCACTTCGCGCAGGCGGGTTCGCCAATAACGCAAAAGTAGATATCAAATGGATTGTGAGCGATGACTGTGAAAGCGAAGCCGGGGCAAAGAAGAATCTCTCCGATGTTGATGCAATCTGTGTTCCAGGTGGTTTTGGAATTCGCGGGATCGAAGGAAAACTTGGCGCACTGAAGTACGCGCGAGAGAAGAAGATCCCAACGCTGGGATTATGTTTGGGATTGCAGTGCATGGTCATTGAATTTGCCCGAAACAAAGCTGGATTATCCGGAGCCAATTCAGCCGAATTTGATCCGACTACTGATGCTCCTGTCATTGCCACTATGGCGGGACAAGAGAAGATCGTCGCCGGAGAAGCAGATATGGGCGCCAGCATGCGCCTCGGTCTTTATACAGCGGTGCTGAAAAAGGGTTCAATCGTGGCTAAGACATATCAAAGCGATGAGATTTCGGAGCGCCATCGCCATCGTTATGAGGTCAATAATCAATATAGAGAACAGATTGCTGCAGCTGGGCTCGTTTTTAGCGGCCTATCTCCAGATGAACACCTTGTTGAATTTGTTGAGCTGCCAGAAGATGTTCATCCATATTATGTTGGTACCCAAGCTCATCCAGAATTTCGCTCTCGTCCAACGAGACCGCATCCGTTGTTTAGCGGTTTGATTAAAGCCGCGCTCAATCGTGACTAATCAAACTCTGGTTGAGATATTCCTCAATCATTGCGCAGTTGAACGAGGATTAAGCAAGAACACTGTTGCGGCATATCGGCGCGATCTCGATAAATTCGTAATTTTCTTGAGCGAGGCCAAACTTGCAATTGCCGAAGCAACCTCCGCGAACATCATCGATTTCGCAGGATTTCTCCGCAATTCTGGATTGAGCGAATCCAGTATTGCTCGACATGTTGTTGCGATCAGATCGCTTTATGCATTCCTGAGTAAAGACCAAGGAATCGATAATGTTGCAATAGAAGTAAATCCACCGAAGATTCCCAAACGGCTTCCCAAGGCGCTAACCATTAGCGATATTGAATCAATGATTGCCTCCAACGGTGAAGATATTGCAGGCGTAAGAAATAAGGCCTTAATAGAAACGCTCTACGCAACAGGTGCTCGAGTCTCTGAAATCGTCCAACTCAATGTTGGCGATATCTCTAGATCTGAAGGGAATACGGTCACCGTCAAAGTCCGAGGCAAAGGTGGTAAAGAACGGTTAGTTCCAATGGGCAAATTTGCACAGCATGCCCTTGATCAATATTTGACTCGTAGTCGACCAACAATGCTTAAAAACGCAAGAGAAGAAGCGCTTTTTCTCAATGAAAAACGGGGAACTCGCTTAACACGACAAAGCGCTTGGCAGATCGTGATGAAAGCAGCCGAGAGGGCAGGCATTGAACGCGATATCTCTCCTCACGCATTACGGCATTCCTTTGCCACACATCTTCTCGATGGTGGCGCAGATATTCGCGTCGTGCAAGAGCTTTTAGGTCATTCATCTGTCACAACCACGCAGATCTACACGCTCGTGACGATAGACAAATTGCGTGAGAGCTACGCGAGCGCTCATCCGCGATCGCGCTAACTGTGACGTTAAATTAACGTCCGCGAAGTCGTCGGGCGATAATTGATTGATCGCCTTTTGATTCTAGGTCTGCGATCACAATTGCGAGGGCTTCACGAACAATTCGTCCTCTATCGACAGCTAACCCTAAATCCCCACGAAGGTGGAGACGAGCCTGTTCAACGTCGAAGAGTTCTTCGGGTGATAGATATACGGTTATCTTTTCGTCATGCTTTTCGCGACCAGATGGACCTTTATCTAATCCAGTCGGACGACGACGAGAAGTTTGGCGAACACCATTTCCTTTGGCTGCAGCTTTGGCTACCGATGTAGTCGTGGGGCGATTGGTATGTGCAACCTCTACCTCTTCGACAACTTGATCAGGAACCGCGCTCAAAGTTGTTTTGCGGAAAAGTTCATCGGCTCCAGGCAAACTGATACGTCGTGTCATCGAACTCCTCCCAATGTGATGATTTCGCGAGCTAGTCTGCGATACGACGCGGCTCCGACAGATGAACTTGCATAGGAAGTGATTGGTTCGCCCGCAACGGTGGTTTCAGGGAAACGAACGGTACGAGAAATGGTGGTATCGAAAACCTTATCTGGGAAGGCTTCGCTTATGCGCTCGAGGACCTCACGACTATGAACTGTCTTGCGGTCGAACATCGTTGGCAAAATACCCAATAATTGCAGTTCAGGATTCGTGTTTATTTGAACCTTCTTGATGATGTCATCAAGAAGCGCAACGCCGCGGAGCGCGAAATATTCACATTCCAGTGGAACAAGCACCCAATGCGACGCTGTGAGTGCATTGACCGTGAGAAGTCCTAGCGATGGTTGGCAATCAATCAAGATGACATCGTAAAAATCAGTAACCGTTGAGAGTACACGTTTCAAAATCTTCTCACGCGCGATGACGTTTACAAGTCCACCTTCTGCTCCGGAGAGATCTTCGTGAGCTGGGATCATATCCATGCCAGGAACGCTGGTTTTCAATAAGAATTCATCAATGCGAGTTGATTCATCCATCAGTAAGTTGTAGATGGAACCTTCGATATCGCGAGTTGAAACATTGAGTCCCACCGAAAGCGAATGTTGCGGATCGAAATCAACAAGCAAAACACGTCGTCCGAGTTCTGCAAATGCAGCGCCAAGATTTATTGTGGTTGTGGTTTTACCAACGCCACCTTTTTGATTGACGACTGAAATGATTTGCGCATTGCCATGTTCGACAAGTGGTGCAGGATATGGAAAATCTTTTGCTGGTTTACCCAATACTGACGATGATGTTGTGATATCTAAATCGGCTTTTGAAAATGTCGATTTAGCGTTCAAGCGAGAAATCTCTGAAGCACTTTTTGCCATGCCAAGACTCTAGTGATGGCATGTAGGCATATATGTAGCGACACGCGTACAGTATGCGCATCATGGAGAAAGAGAACGTTGAACCCTCAAGTAATACTTTAGGTCAACTCCCGCCTATTTCTGGCGCCACAACAGTGTCGGGCGAAGGTCGAGTCGCAGGATTCTCCGTACATCTTGAGAATTTTGATGGCCCGTTTGATTTGCTGCTACAACTTATTTCTCGCCATCGAATGGATATCACTGATGTTGCGATCGCTACCGTCACAGATGAATTCATCTCCTACATTCGAGAACTTGAGAAGACAGGGGAGGGATGGAAACTCGATCATGCAACAGAATTCCTTGTTGTGGCGGCCACCTTGCTTGATCTCAAAGCGGCAAGACTTTTACCTTCGGGCGAAATTGATGATGAAGAAGATCTCGCTCTGCTTGAGGCCAGAGACCTGCTCTTTGCCCGCCTATTGCAGTATCGCGCATTCAAGGAGATTGCCACGATCCTCTCCGAGCGGTTTGCGGCTCAGGAAAAGACCTTTGCTCGTTCGGTTTCCCTTGATCCAATCTTTGCCGCCCTCCTTCCTGAGGTTTTAATTGGCGTTACCCCTGAACGTTTTGCTGCTATTGCTAATCGAGTTTTGACTCCCAAAACCGCACCCACCTTGATGACTGACCATCTCCACCTACCCCTGGTGAGCGTCGCTGCTGAGGCTCTCCTAGTCGTCTCAGCGCTTCGCAAGAACAAGACGATGACCTTTAGAGGTCTCGTAGCCGATGCTGCCAATACCTTGGTTGTGGTCGCGCGCTTCTTGTCCTTGTTAGAGCTCTACCGAGAAGGCTCAGTCAGATTTGAGCAGATGATTGCCCTGGGAGAGCTTCAAATTACGTGGACCGGCGCTGCAGAAGGAGAAGTTACCGTCAGTGACGAGTTTGATCGCGCCCCAATTCAAGAGAAAGACGAAGGCCCCATTGATGTCTAACCCCGAACTTAACCGTTCTATCGAAGCAATTCTCATGGTGGTCGAAGAGCCAGTTTCTGAAGTCGTTCTTGCTCAGATTATCGAAGCGCCCACCGAGCAGGTTCTTGAAGCGTTGAACGCCCTTTCTGCTCAATATGACGCTCAAGGTCGAGGTTTTGCTCTGAAGCAGGTCGCAGGCGGATGGCGCTTCTACAGCCATCCTGATCTTGCACCACTCGTGGAGAAATTCGTTTTGGATGGGCAACAAGCGAAGTTGACCCAAGCTGCGCTTGAGACGCTTGCCGTTATCGCTTATCGCCAGCCGATCTCTCGTGCCCGAGTTTCAGCGATTCGTGGGGTCAACGTTGAGGCGGTTATGAAAACGCTCGTGACGCGAGGCTTGGTGGAGGAGTGCGGAATTGAGCATGAAACAGGCGCAATTCTCTATCGTACAACCCACTATTTCCTCGAGCGCATTGGCGTCAATCGCGTTGAAGATTTGCCTGCCTTAGCGCCATTTCTGCCTAATATCGACGGACTCGACGAGGTCATCGCTTCCTTGACGGAGTAGCAGCATTGGAATACGAGCTTGATGAGATGGCCTAGACTCCGTAGGTGGCTGACGAGGTACGACTACAGAAATTCATGGCCGATTGTGGCGTAGCAAGTCGTCGTGCCTGCGAAGAACTTATCGCTGCAGGTCGAGTCAAGGTCAATGGTCGGAAAATTACTACCCAAGGTGTCAAAATAAATCCGATAAACACTCAAGTTGAGGTAGATGGTCAGTTGATTAGTGCTCAAAAGACCAAAACTTATATTGCATTTCATAAACCTCAAGGTGTTTTGTCGACCATGTTTGACCCCGAAGGCCGCCCGAGCCTTGGTGATTATTTCAACGGTTTCTCAGAGCGTCTCTTTCACGCTGGGCGTCTGGATAAGGAGAGTGAGGGATTGATCATCCTTACAAATGATGGGGCGTGGAGCCATGAAGCCACCCATCCATCGTTTGGAGTGGAAAAGACCTACTTAGTGGAGACGGCGGAGATTCTTCCAAAACCGGCGTTCCAGAAACTCCTCAATGGTGTCGAGCTAGACGACGGATTGGCCAAACCGATATCAGCCAGGCAAGTTGCCGGGAGAGTTGAACTAGTTATCCATGAAGGCAGAAACCAGATCGTTCGAAGGATCTTTGAAGCTCTCGGTTACCCCGTTGAGCGATTGATGCGTACCGCTATTGGTTCAATCAAACTTGGGGAGTTGCCTGCCGGTAAGTGGCGAAATCTCAGCGACGTTGAAACAAAAAGCTTATAAAACGGTTAATTAATAAAACTATAAGTGTACTTAGTATTATTTCTTGAAAAACTATTTAACGATAAATCAATTTTTAAGCCTCTGCTAGAAAACCGCTAAATCGACAATTATGAGCGTGTGAAGGGCTATAAAAGTCGATAAACCGCTTTTCTCTGCACGAAAACCTGGTGAGAGAGAAAAATCGACTTTTCGTTGAACTCTCTTAAAACCGTTTTCTAGATTTGTAGATAAAACCGCGTATCGCTACCGCCGGAAGCGGGAGGTCTTGGGTAAAATTCGCAAGTGAGAGTTCGAGCAATCCGCGGCGCTATTCAAATCGATTCTGATAGCCCTGACCTGATCCGTGAAGCGGTTGTCGAGTTGATGTCGACGATTTTGGCATCGAATGAATTGGCTAGCGAGGACCTAATCTCGGTCCTTTTTACGTGTACGCCTGATCTGGTTTCGGACTTCCCCGCAGCTTCAGCTCGAGCGATGGGCATGGGGCAGGTTCCCTTGTTATGCGCGGTCGAAATGGCTGTCCCCGGGAGTTTGCCACGAACAATTCGGGTCTTGATTCACTGCACAACAACTCGAACTCAAGGAGAGATCGCGCATGTGTACCTACGCGGCGCCACGATTCTCCGCAAAGACATTGCGCAGTAATAATGGAGAAGTTACATATCCGGATAGTTGGTTCCGGTCTCATTGGAACATCGATTGCGCTCGGCGCGGCTCAACAAGGGCACACTCTGGAGTTAGAGGACAGAGAGGCTTCTGCTCGCCAATTAGCTGAAGACTTATTGCAATCGCAGATCTCTCAGGGAGAGCCCGATTTAGTTGTCATTGCAACGCCGCCAACTCATGCTTGGGAGGCGCTAAAGAACGAAAGTAAGGTTTACCCTCAAGCTACATTTATAGATGTTGCTAGTGTTAAGACTAATCTTCTACAAAACGTCGAGAGTTTTTCGGGCATTTCACATCGCTTTGTGGGCACGCACCCGATGGCCGGTAGGGAAGTGGCAGGTCCATCATCAGCGCAAAGTGATTTATTCCAAGGGCGAGCGTGGATCGTGACGCCGACAGGTCATACGGAAAAAAAACGGCTGGATCTCGTTCTTTCCTTCATTGAAAGCTTAGGCGCCACGCCTTATCTGATGGACGCAGTTGATCATGACCAATTGCTTGCGCGAATCTCGCACCTTCCTCAGGTGCTTAGTACAGCGTTGGCAGCAGCGATCTCACAAATCGATGCAGGTTTGGAGCTATCTGGCCAAGGACTTCGCGATATGACACGAGTTGCTAATAGCGAAGGAAGGCTTTGGAGCGAAATCCTTCTTTCAAATCAAGATGAAGTTCTGCGGGCTATCTCGGAATTCTCTTCCCAATTAAATGACTTGAAAGTAGCCATATCTAATCAAGATTCACGCACCATAGAGAATATTTTTGAAAAAGGAAAGATTGGGCGAGGCAAAGTTTCTGGAAAGCATGGAGCGCAGCCACGAAATTATGTGCATTTGCTAGTTGTCATCAAAGATGAACCAGGTGCATTGCGTCAACTCTTTGATGAATGCGCACACGTGCACGCAAATATTGAGGATCTTTCCATCGAACATTCACCGCAGCAAGAAACAGGTCTGATTACGTTAGCGTTCTCTCCTGACGATGCAGAGAAAGTTGAAAAGCATCTCCGTGATCGACAATGGAAGGTGCATGTTCGATGACCGTCATTGTCGCAATGGATGGACCAAGTGGATCTGGCAAGTCGTCCACATCAAAAGCAATCGCCAAACGCGCAGGTTGGCTCTACTTGGATACTGGAGCTTTGTATCGTGCCGCAACCTGGTTAGCCATGCGCGAAACAATTGATGATGCACAATCATTAGTTGCGGCATTAGAGAAATATCCAATTGTCTTTAAAACTGATCCGGATAATCCAATAACTTTATGTGGAGGGATTGATATCTCTCAAGTCATTCGGACTCCAGAAGTTACATCGGCCGTCAGCAGAGTAAGTGCGTGGCCGGAATTGCGCGCTTCATTACTTTTACTGCAACGGCGAATAATTGAAAGCGCCAAGAATGGAATTGTCGTTGAAGGCCGAGATATTGGAACGGTCGTAGCCCCTCAGGCGCAGCTAAAAATATGGCTTCAAGCGGATATCAATGCCAGAGCGATACGTCGAGATTCTGAACAGCGAGAGATGAAGTTTGATAATGGAGGAGTCGCAAAAGTTGCTGATTCGCTCCACGATCGCGATATTCTCGATAGCACGCGTATTGCTTCACCGCTAAAAAAAGCAGACGATGCGCTTGTGGTGGATTCCACCAATCTCACTCTGGCTGAAACTATTGATTACATCTGGAACATCCTCAAACAGCGTTCACTGATCGGTTTGCCTAGAGTGGTAATTATCGGACGTCCAAACGTTGGTAAGTCGACGTTGGTTAACAGAATCATCGGATCTCGAGAAGCAATCATTGAAGATACCCCAGGTGTAACACGCGACCGCGTCTCATATGAAGCCGAATGGAATGGCAAGAACTTTGTTGTCGTTGACACCGGCGGTTGGGAACCAACGGCCGAGGGAATAGCGTTGAAAATTTCAGATGCAGCCGAGTCTGCAATCGTTGATGCCGACTTAGTTCTTTTCGTTGTCGATGCGCAAGTTGGCCAACAATCAGATGATGATGCCCTCATTTCAGTATTACGAAAAAGTAAGAAGCCAATAATGTTGATTGCAAATAAGGTAGATAGCGATAAAGACGAACTTGAAGCTCATTCGCTGTGGAATCTTGGGCTAGGTGAACCACATTTCATATCTGCAGCACATGGAAGAGGTAGCGGAGATTTACTTGACCTGATCGTTGCGCAATTACCGGAAGTTGGTCAGAGTCGAATGGACGATGGCTATCGACGTATCGCAATCGTCGGGCGACCGAATGTTGGTAAAAGTAGTTTGCTTAACTCGTTTGCGGGTACGACGCGCGCCTTGGTTGATGATGCCGAAGGTACAACTCGTGACCCAATAGATGAATTGATCGACATCGGGGATAAGACATGGCGGTTTATCGATACGGCCGGTATCCGCCGGCGCGCTCACCAAGCTTCAGGTTCTGACTATTACGCCGCTCTTCGGACCGAACGTGCGATTGAAAATGCCGAAGTGGTGATCATGGTGCTGGACGCCTCAGTCCCGATCACGGAGCAAGACCTGAGAATCATCTCATTAGTGGAGGAATCAGGAAAGGCTCTCGTCATTGGTATGAACAAGTGGGACTTAGTCGATGAAGAACGACGCCTTTCCCTCGATAAAGAGACAGATAGAAATTTTGATCAAGTTGAATGGGCCGAGCGCGTCAACATCTCGGCCAAAACTGGCTGGCATAAGGATCGGCTTTTGCCGGCAATCGAACGAGCGTTATCGAGTTGGGAGTTGCGAGTACCTACTGGCAGGCTCAATTCCTTCTTGGGCCAACTAGTTGGCGGCAACCCACCACCCATCAGAGGTGGCAAACAACCCAAAATTCTCTTTGCCACACAAGCGGGCATTGCGCCACCGACATTCGTCATCTTCGCTACGGAATTTCTCGAAGCTTCTTATCGTCGCTTTATCGAACGGCGCCTTCGCGAAGAGTTCGGTTTCTCCGGTTCGCCCATTCGGGTCTCCGTACGCATTCGGGAGAGATAAGCCGATCTTCGTTAGGATCGGCAACCTTGGAGAGTCTTA
>RFMK01000017.1 GCA_009927705.1 Actinomycetota bacterium
GGCGCAGTCGTCTTGAGCTTTGCTCAAGTGTTAAGACTCCGTGGCACCACGACTGCAACTGCGGCAGTTAATTCCGTTGTTGTTGATGGTCCAGTTCTATTTATGCAAGGAACGATTCTGCTACTTGCATTCTTTGCCTTCCTGTTGATTGCAGATATTGATGCCTTTGCGGCGCAAGCTTCTGCAATTCCAGGATCGCAAGAAGAACGAGCCGCTCTTCAAACTGGCAAAGTTCAGACTGAGGTATATCCACTTACTCTCTTCGCGGTCGGTGGAATGATGTTATTCCCTGCCGCGAATGATCTCATCACTCTTTTTGTTGCACTTGAAGTTCTATCGTTGCCGTTGTATTTAATGGCTGGATTGTCACGACGTCGTCGCTTGCTTTCGCAAGAAGCAGCTTTGAAGTACTTCTTACTTGGCGCGTATTCATCTGCTTTCTTCCTCTTTGGCGCTGCATTCCTCTATGGATATGCCGGCAATGTCTCACTTGATGGCATTCGTGCCGCAATCTCAGAAGGCCGCGGCAACGATGCATTCCTTCTTATCGGAATGATTTCGCTCAGCGTTGGTTTGCTCTTCAAAGTTGGAGCTGCTCCATTCCATGCTTGGACTCCAGATGTGTATCAAGGCGCTCCGACACCCGTCACTGCATTTATGGCCGCAGCAACCAAAGTCGCTGCATTTGGTGCGGCGCTACGAATTTTCTATGTAGCGCTCGGTGGCGCTGTATGGAGTTGGAAGCCCATCATTACCGCAGTCGCGATTCTCACGATGTTTGTAGGCTCAATCATCGCTATTGCCCAGCGCGATGTGAAGCGTATGTTGGCCTATTCCTCTATTGCCCACGCTGGTTTCTTGCTCACTGGCATCGTGGCGCTCAACCAAGAAGGGCTCAAGGCGTCACTCTTCTATCTTGCTAGCTATGGATTCACCACACTCGGTGCATTCGCACTCATTACTTTGGTTCGTGATTCCTCAGGTGAAGTCACCGATCTCAATCGTTGGGTAGGGCTAGCAAAGCGCTCTCCAGCTATTGCGCTGATCTTTCAATCTTCCTTCTGTCGTTCGCTGGAATTCCCCTCACCGCAGGGTTCATTGGAAAGTTCACGATCTTTACTGCGGCATATGACAGCGGAAATATCGCAGTCGTCGTCGCAGGTGTTCTCTCGAGCGCAATCGCTGCTTTCTTCTACATCCGCGTGATTGTGATGATGTTCTTTACTGAGCCAGAAGAAGATACCGTCACAGTAACTATTCCTTCGTTGAACACTAACCTCACGATTTGGATCGCCGCAATTGTGACGATTCTCCTTGGAGTCTTCCCAACTCCAGTCTTGGATGCGGTCGCATCCCTTGCTACTTTCGTTAGATAATCAACTATGTCCAGCCTTGGCATCCCCAATCTCGATGGGGAACTAGAACGCTTACTTTCGCAGGGACTTGATGAAGTTGAATCTCTCTTAAGTTCGCATATCGAGGGTGACTATCCACTTGTCGTAGAAACTTCACGACACCTTGTCGAAGCTGGCGGCAAGAGATTTCG
>RFMK01000016.1 GCA_009927705.1 Actinomycetota bacterium
CGGTAAGGGAATGTACAACCGCGGTTTCTTCACCAAACGCGATATCGGCGCATGGGTCCTTGCGAATATCCGTTTTCGCATGACGGGTACTGAGAAAGATGAAGTAATCGCTCGTTTCCAAAAAGCGCAACAGATTTCATCGGCGGCCACGATGTCAAAGAGATTCGCATTATTGGTGAAGAGATCTATAACGAATTCGTCTCACCTGCTATTTGGCAAGGAACGATCAATCTCGCGAAAGAACATCTCGCAGCTGGCGATGAAGTCTGGTTGGTCACCGCTTCTCCTGAAGATTTCGCAAACTTAATCGCTGAACGTCTTGGATTTACTGGTGCTATCGGCACTAAAGCAGAAATCAAAGATGGGAAGTACACGGGAAATCTGAATGGCAAGTTATTGCATGGAAAAGAAAAGGCGCACGCGATAGAAGAACTCACTCAAACTCGCGGGATCGATCTACAAGAATGTTTTGCGTATTCGGATTCGCATAATGATCTGCCTCTTCTCAGCGCAGTCGGTAATCCTCGCGCCATCAATCCTGATGCAAAACTTCGTATTATTGCATTTTCTCAAGGCTGGCCAGTACACGATTTCCGTCGCTTACGTTGGTTAAACCGCGTCATCGGTCCGATTGTTAGTCGCTTCGCAGGTTTCTGGGTCTATCTCACCGCTCGCTCTCGCAAGAAGTAATCGAAAGAGACAAGAGCTTTCACTCCTCGGTAATGTAGGCCAGTTATGTCCATGACTGGTGCACTCGATAGCGAAGTTTCTGCATTCCCATCCTTCGCACAAGAGTTACGTGATCGCTCTGATGAGGATCTCACCGCGCTCTTTTCGCTCGCCCCGATCTCATCACTCCAGTCCCTGCAGATATGACCGCCCTTGCTACTCGCGCAACATCAGCGCCCTCACTACTTCGCGCGCTAGAAACCCTCAATCAATGGCAATTCCAAGTATTAGAAGTATGCGCCGCGCTCTCTGATCCCTTCACCACTAAAGAAGTTATTGCCCTCAGTGAGAAATCTGCGGAAAAAGTAGTGCAGCATCTTCATAACATCGCTCTTCTGTATCGCGATGGACATGGATATCGGATGCCGCGCGCAGTCCGCGACATTCTCGGAAATGAACCTGCAGGTCTTGGACCACAATCAGGATCGCCGATTGATTTCAAAGTTATTGCTAAAGCACCGAAAGCTGCCCAAGAAATCCTCACCAAGTTAACGTGGGGACCGCCTCGTGGCCAAGTTGGAGATATTCGTAAAAAAGGTACGCCGATTAATTGGCTACTTGAAAACCAACTTCTCATTCCCATGGATACATCTACGGTCGCACTTCCACGCGAAGTTGGAATTTTCTTGCGCGGAAATAAAGTCCACCAAGAACTACTTCCCACCGAACCTAAGCTTCAAGGTCCGCAAGTAAAGAACGTTGATATCGAACGCGCATCCCTTGCATCCATCGCAAACACTTTACGTTGGGTACAAGAACTCCTTAACTTCTGGTCAGAAGAAACTCCAACCGCTTTCCAATCTGGCGGTCTTGGCGTCCGTGATCTTAAGAAAGCTGCCGAACATCTTGGTGTTGAAGAAGCATGCGCAGCATTTGTCGCCGAACTTGCATACCTTGCTGGAATTCTTAACGTTGAAGCCGATGGGCGAATTCTTCCTTCCACACTCTTTGATCTCTGGCAGAACAAAGAACCGGAAGATCAATGGCGCGATCTCGTCTCACTCTGGAAAGTCACCTCGCGCGTCGCAGGCCTCGTTGGTCGTACCGATTCACGCCACATCACCGCGCTCGGTACCGAACTTGATCGCAGCAATGCCGCGCTCATCCGAAAGCTAGTTCTAGAACTCATCCTTGATAACCCAGGCATCGCGCCCACCGTCGAAAGCGCCCAGAAAGCAGTCTTATGGCGCTATCCCCATCGCCGCGGAATCTCCATCACCGCAGAGCTCGTGGAATGGACGCTTCGTGAAGCGGAATGGCTTGGAATCACTGGCGGCAACGCACTCTCCGCATTCGGCGCTAAGTTCATTAAG
This sequence comes from Actinomycetota bacterium, assembly GCA_009927705.1. Taxonomy (GTDB): domain Bacteria; phylum Actinomycetota; class Actinomycetes; order Nanopelagicales; family Nanopelagicaceae; genus MAG-120802. Next base: position 2,043 of record RFMK01000016.1, read on the forward strand.
GATGAAGAGAGCCTTGGAATTAATGCCGCACTTCCTAAACCTGTCGAACATATCTTGGTTCAAGCCGACAACACTGCAATCGCACCAGGTCCCCTCACTATTGAAGTAGCGCGGATGCTCTCTACTTTTGCTGATATCGAAAGCCGTGGTGGAGCTACCGTCTATCGCTTCAGCGAGCCATCCATTCGTCGCGGACTTGATCATGGACATAGCGGAGAAGAAATTCGCACGTTCCTTACCAAAACTTCCAAGACTCCGATCCCACAACCACTTGAATACCTCATCGCTGATGTCGCTAAGAAGCATGGCAAACTTCGAGTCGGTTATGCAAATACCTATATTCGTTGTGAAGACCAATCCATCATCTCCTCAATCTTAAGTGATAAGAAACTTGAACATCTTGCTTTACGTCAAATAGCTACACAAGTTCTGATTTCCGATACCGAAAGTGATGAAGCGATGGACGAACTCCGTCGTGCTGGT
>RFMK01000146.1 GCA_009927705.1 Actinomycetota bacterium
GTCGCTTTATTCCACCGCTTCGGATGGGACCAGTTGCACTGGATTTATCCTTCATTGTTCTCTTTTTTGGTACCCAGATTCTCATCGCTTTCTTGAGTTAATCCGCTCTCACACTTCTTTCCAACTTCCACGACGCTGACGTAGACTGACGAGCATGGATCGCTCCGTCGCGTTATCGCTTGATGAAGAAGATCCGCTCCATCATTTCAAGAAACAATTTGTTGTTACTGATCCTGAGATGTGTTATCTCGACGGTAATTCACTCGGCCGCTTACCTCATGCCACTGTGAAGGCGATCAATGATTTTCTTACCCACGAATGGGGCCCCGAAGTAGTAACTGGTTGGGGACATTGGGTTGATGAAGCCCAATCCGCGGGGGACCTCATCGGTCGAAGCGCCCTTGGCGCCGCGGCCGGACAAGTTCTGGCATGTGACACAACCTCGGTCAATTTCTATCAGTTAGCTGCTGCTGCAATTCGCGCTCGCCCCAATCGCAAGACAATCATCATTGATGCCGCAAACTTCCCAACCGATCGCTACGTCATGCAAGGCTTGGCCGATCAACAAGGATTAAAACTCATCACCATCAATAATGAAGATGAAGCAATTTCAACAAATGAACTGATCACTCCTGAATTGCTGGCGAAATACCTTAACGACGATGTTGCTCTCGTTTCGTTGGAAGTTGTGCAATACCGATCTGGTGCACGTCAAAACATCAAGGCCATCAATGACCTGGTGAAGAGCCATGGCGCCTTGATGCTCTGGGATGCAGCTCATGCAGTTGGTTCTGTCGCAATGAACTTTGATGCAAATGGCGTTGACCTTGCTGTTGGTTGCACTTATAAATACGGCAACTCTGGACCAGGTGCACCCGCGTGGCTCTACGTCTCAAAGTCGATGCAGAAAGAATTGCGCGTTCCTATCCAAGGTTGGTTTGCACAACGCGACCAATTTGCCATGGGACCAAATTTTGAACGTGATGATTCGATTCGTGGCTTCCAAATCGCCAGTCCTTCACTCATGGGACTTAGATGTATCAAATCGGCTTTCTCCATGATTGAAGAAGCCGGAATCGAGAACATTGAAAAGAAGGCAGCACGCGGAACCGAAATGATGATCGAACTCTACGATGAATGGCTCGCACCTCTTGGATTTACGCTCAATACTCCACGTGATGCTCAGCAACGCGGAGGGCACATCTCTCTGGTTCATCCAGAAGCGGAAAAGATTGCGATTGCACTACGCCAATACGCAAACGTGATTCCTGATTACCGAGTGCCAAATTCCATCCGCGTCGCAATCTCGCCGTTAGCCACCTCCTACACCGAAGTTTTCGATGGCTTCCAACGCCTTCGAGATTTGGTCAGCACTCGCCAGTATGAGAAAGTCACGACGGGAGGCTCGCGCGTCACATGACCAATAACCACGACGCGGCCCTCACTTATAGCTCATATTTGAAAGTGGATGAGCTACTGAAACTTCAACAACCATTATCAGAGGGCCCCGAACACGACGAACTTCTCTTCATTGTCATTCATCAAACTTACGAACTTTGGTTCAAAGAGATGATTCATGAATATAAAGCGGCTCAGAAATCTCTCGAGTCAGGGGATACCCATTACTCACTTGCCATCCTCGGCCGCATTCGCACCATCATGAAGATCTGCGTTGCTCAGATCGACATCTTAGAAACCATGACGCCACTGCAATTCAACTCTTTCCGTGATCGACTTGGCGCATCAAGTGGTTTTCAATCCGCGCAATTCCGTGAAGTAGAAGCGCTCCTTGGACGACGAGATAGCCGAGCTGCTTCACACCTCATGCCCGAGGATCGCATCAAAGTCGAATCGTTAATGAAAGCGCCATCGCTTTGGGATAGCACCTTGAAGTATGTTCACTCTCGAGGATTTTCTATCCCGGGTTCAATTCTCAATCGAGATTTCTCACAGCCATATGAAGCCAACTTGGATGTGCAGAACGCATTACTTGACTTGCATCGCAAAGATCCAGAGGCATCACTCGTCTGCGAACGCCTCGTTGATATCGACGAAGGATTACAAGAATGGCGCTATCGCCACGTAAAGATGGTGGAACGAACAATCGGCCACAAAACCGGAACCGGTGGTTCAAGCGGCGCTGAATATCTTGCTTCGACTCTCTTCAAGCCAGTCTTTCCAGATCTTTGGGAGATCCGAAGCAAGTTTTAGATTTTCGTTAGCTTGAGCGCCAATCCGAGCTCATCTTGGGTGGGCGCAAGATTTGAATCACGTTCAAATGAGAGCGCGAGCACTTCTTCACTTATCCACGCCCCTCCGTTCTCAATCGCGGCACTCGACTCTTCATCAGAGTTCCACTTCACATGAATGCGATCACTGACATCAAAGCCGGCTGCTTTACGGGCATCTTGGATGGCACGAATAGCTTCACGGACAATTCCTTGAGCGATGAGTTCTGGCGTCAAAGTAAGGTCGAGTGCAACGCTTTCACCTGAGTGAGAAGAGACTGCCCAACCGCTACGTGGAGTTTCGGTGATGACGAGATCTTCCTCAAGCAGAGTTGCGCTCTTTCCATCACCGTAAGAGATGTCAGTTGTGCCCTTTGTTCGGATGGTTGAGACAAGTTCTTCAGGGTCTGCACTCGCGAGCGCTTTAGCGATTGCTTGTACATCTCCACCGTATTTTGCACCGAGGCTGCGGAAGTTTGCCTTGATGGAAATATCAACGAGACCGCTTCCTGCTGACGCTAGATCAGCAAGGTTTTCTACGTTGAGCTCATCAGAGATCTGATCGCGAAGTTCTTGACTGAGGTTCTTCCAACCGGATGCTGCGATAAGGGCGCGGGAGAGTGGTTGGCGAATTTTGACTTGAGATTGCGCACGCGCAGCGCGACCCAGTTCGACCAGACGACGAGCAAGTGCAACATCTTTAGAAAGTTGCGCATTGATCACCGATGAGTCGGCTACTGGGAAATCTGCGAGATGGACTGATGCTGGAGCATCTGCTTCAACTACGCGGACCAACTTCTGCCAGACATGCTCGGTGATAAATGGAACCATCGGCGCCATCAGAAGCGTGACGGTTTTTAAGCAGTGATGGAGCGTGGTGAGAGCAGCTGCATCCCCATCCCAGAATCTGCGGCGAGATCTGCGGACATACCAATTTGAGAGATCATCTACAAAGGTTGCAAGTGCTGTGCCTGCACCTTGTGAATCGAAGTTGGTTAGTGCGCTATCGACAGTATTGATGAGCTGGTTAAGTTCGCTCAAAATCCAGCGATCCATAGTTGCCAGATTGGTTTGTGCATTGAGTGGCTGTGGTGAATAACCAGCTGCAGATGCATAGAGAGTATGGAACGAAACAGTGTTCCAAAAAGTAAGGAGCGTCTTTCTTACAACTTCTGAGATTGCATCATGCCCAACGCGACGTGCGCTCCAAGGGGAGCCAGCGGCGAGCATGTACCAACGCACAGCATCGGCGCCATGTTGATCCATGAGTGCCATCGGTTCGAGAACATTTCCTAGATGCTTGCTCATCTTTCGGCCATCTTTATCCAAGATGTGGCCAAGGCAGAGCACAGTTTTGTAGGAAGATTTATCGAATACGAGTGTTCCAATTGCCATGAGTGTGTAGAACCATCCGCGAGTTTGATCAATTGCTTCGCAGATGAAATCAGCAGGGTAGGCCTCATTAAATTTCTCAAGCGAGCCAGGTTTGTGCGGGTAGCCCCATTGTGCAAATGGCATGGCGCCCGAGTCATACCAACAATCGATTACTTCTGGTGTGCGATTCATCTGGTTCGGGCACTGTTTGCAGGCGAAAGTAATTTCATCAACGTAGGGGCGATGAAGTTCTAAGTCAGAAAGATTCTTTCCCGCACGCTCTTGCAATTCGGCCCGCGAACCAAATGATTCTTCATGGCCCTCGGTGCAGCACCAAATCGGAAGAGGTGTACCCCAATAGCGATTGCGTGAGAGCGCCCAATCAATATTGTTGTTGAGCCAATCTCCGTAGCGACCAGTTTTGATAGTTTCTGGATGCCAATCCGTTATCGCATTCTCGCGAAGTAGCGCATCCTTAATCTTGGTCGTACGGATGTACCACGATGGTTGTGCGTAATAGATAAGTGGGGTGTGGCATCGCCAGCAGTGAGGGTAGGTGTGTTCATATTGTTGGTGACGGAAGAGTCGACCGGAAGCTTTGAGCTCTCTCACCAGAGGTTTATCTGCTTCTTTGAAGAAGAGACCGCCAACAAGCTCAGTTGAATCTTCGAAGTGTCCGTTAGGCAAGATTGGATTTACAACGGGCAGGTTATAGCGGCGGCAACTTTGTAAGTCATCAGCGCCAAAAGCAGGGGATTGGTGAACTAAACCAGTTCCATCTTCAGTGGTGACGTAATCAGCCAAAATTACAAAGTGAGAATCCGGAATCTCTAAATAATTGAAAGGCCTCACGTAGGTTGTGAGCTCGAGATCTTTGCCCTTTACTGTGGCGAGAATTTCGTAGCCTTCACCAAGCACCGATAACAATGGTTCAGCCACAACAAGCACTTCACTCGGAGTTTCTTCTGTCGCCGCGGTTTTAACAGCTACATAATCAACATCAGGATGAACTGCAATTGCAGTATTCGATACTAAGGTCCATGGAGTGGTGGTCCAGACAAGAAGTGAAGCCCCAAGATCTTTGAGTTTTCCTGATGTCACAGGGAAGCGCACGTAAACCGAAGGGTCTTTAACCGTTTCATAACCTTGGGCTAATTCATGATCCGAAAGTCCAGTGCCGCAACGAGGGCAATATGGAGCGACGCGATGGTCTTGAACAAGAAGACCCTTTTTATGAATCTGGTCGAGTGACCACCAAACGCTTTCGATGTACTCGTTAGACATCGTCCAGTAAGCCTCATCGAAATCAACCCAGAATCCCATACGTTCTGTCATTGCTGTGAATGCATCAACATGGCGTTGAACTGATTCGCGGCATTTGTCGTTGAATGCAGCAATTCCATATTTTTCGATATCGCCTTTGCCAGAGAAACCAAGCTCTTTCTCAACTGCGATTTCTACGGGAAGCCCGTGACAATCCCATCCAGCTTTCCGGATGACGTACTTACCTTTCATTGTGTGAAAACGTGGGAATACATCTTTAAATACGCGCGCTTCAATGTGGTGTGTTCCAGGCATTCCATTTGCTGTTGGTGGACCTTCGTAGAAAGTCCAAGGTTCACTTCCCGCGCGCATGCGAACACTGGAGTGGAAGACATCTTGGGTTTGCCAGAAAGAGAGAATCTCGCGTTCGACTGCAGGAAGATCAATCGCAGGTGCGAGCGCTACATATGGCGACTTTTCAGCCATAAATAAAAATCCCTCCCATAATGTGAACTTATGGAGGGGCGATCGTGACCGACCGCGGTACCACCCGCCTTGCAGCCGAAGCTGCCACTTAACGTTCTTGCAGTTGGTTCTAGATGAGCTTGTGCTCATTTCTTCCAACTCGCTCGTGGGTGATGGCCCAGTCAATGCGAATGTTTATGCAAGCGTCATATTCTAACGTATCGCGGGGCGAGTGGCGTTTAGTGGCTTCAACCCTTAGCCTTCGCCGTTGTGGCATTGAAAAAGAAACTCTCATCTGCGGTCGCGAAATTGAAAAAGAAGCCTAAGGCTACGAAGCCCGTTGCAAAAAAGGCTCCAGCGAAGAAAGCTGTCGTTAAGAAGGCTCCTACAAAAAAGGCACCAGCAAAGAAAGCGCCAGTCAAGAAGGCTCCTGCGAAGGCAGCGCCAGCGAAAAAAGCTCCGGTGCGCCCAACTCTTGCTAAGAAGCCACTACTAAAGAAGCCTGCTGCGCAGATCATCAAGGGCGCACATAAGACTGCGCTCACGAGTAGTACTGCAAAAGGTGGCGCCACCACAATTTCAGTTTATAAACCAGAAGTAGAAGCAAGCGATGTTGTTGTCGTTGAAGAGAAACGATTAGTTCTACCACCACCGGTTCGTAAACCAAAGCCTGGAAAGAAAGCGCCAGCGCTTAAGCCCATCAAAGCTGCGCCAGCTCCCTTTGTACATGCTGGCGAGGAAAGTTGGACGGCGACCGAACTCAAAGCAATTCGTAGCGAGCTAGCTAAAGATCTCGTACGTTTGAAGAAGGAGTTGGAAGCGATTGAATCGGAAATGGATGATTTGATCGAAGCTTCGGGCGTTGGTGCGGGAGATGACCAGGCCGATGCTGGAGCTAAGACTTTCGAACGTGAACATGAAATCTCACTTGTCTATAACGCTCGCGACATGGTCCTCCAGACTGAACGCGCTCTTGAGCGAATCGATACCAAGACTTATGGGCGATGTGAAGATTGTGGAAACGCAATTGGTAAAGCGCGTCTTCAGGTTTTCCCACGCGCAACTCTTTGCATGTTATGCAAACAGAAGGAAGAGCGCCGATAACGTCGTCCCGTGCACTTCGCGCGCGACGACTCTTCATCATTATTGCTACCGCAACCTTTGCTGTCGATCTCATAACAAAAAATTGGGCTGAATCAACGCTCCAGTTTCGCGAACCGATTCGCGTACTTGGCGAGCTATTGAAATTTACTTACGCGACTAATCCCGGAGCTGCATTCAACTTCGCGACCAATGCAACTTTCGTACTCACTTCATTGAATTTGTGTGTTGCGGCTTTCATTATTTACTACATGACCAAGGCAGTTGACACTCGTTGGGCAATTGGCTTGGCATTTCTCTTCGGGGGAGTCGTCGGCAATCTTTTCGATCGTGCGACACGCGAGCCTGGTAATTGGCAGGGTGAGGTTGTCGATTGGATTCAGATTCCTCATTGGCCCGTCTTCAATATCGCCGATTCTGCCATCGTGTGTGCCGGCATATTCATGACTATTTTGGCGATGCGCAATATCGCGCCAATTATGGGCGGTAACGATAAATCTGAAGGAGGAGCGGCATGACCGATGAACGCGAACGTCGCTCCATACTCATTACTGAAGAGCATGATGGTGAGAGAGTGGATAGCGCTTTAGCAAAAATTCTCGAGTTATCGCGTAGCACTGTTGCGGATTTACTCAATGCGGGCGAAGTCCTCCAAGGAAAGAAACCGCTATCTAAATCAGATCGGGTTCAACCTGGCGATCGACTGACCGTACTGATGCCTGCGATCTTCGATCCGCTCGAATTAAGGCCAACTCCGATCGAAGAGCTCGACATTGTGTACGACGACGATGATGTTGTGGTTGTAAACAAGCCCGTTGGTTGTGCTGCACATGCAAGTCCGGGCTGGACTGGTCCCACAGTTGTGGGAGCGCTTATTGCGCGCGGTTATCGAATCTCCACATCAGGACCGCAAGAGCGTCAGGGAATCGTCCAACGACTGGATGCTGGTACAACAGGTTTGATGTTGCTCGCAAAGAATGAAACTTCATATAACAGCATGAAGAATCAATTCCGAAATAGAACAGTGAAGAAGGTTTATCGCACCTTGGTGCAAGGACATATTGATCCGAGCGAAGGAACAATCGATGCTCCCATCGGTCGACATCCACGAGAGGATTATCGATTTGCCGTAGTGGCAGATGGAAAACCAAGCATTACTCATTACTCGCTTATCGAGTATTACTCGAGCGCTTCCCTTCTGAGAGTCGAACTCGAGACTGGCCGTACCCATCAGATCCGCGTGCACTTCAATGCACTACGCCATCCACTGGTTGGCGATTTGGCTTATGGTGGAGATCCAGTTGTAGCCGCTCGCCTTGAAATCAAACGTCCATGGCTCCATGCGATCGAACTCACTTTCAATCAACCTACCTCTGATGAGCGCATCACATTGAGCGCTCCGCTCCCAGACGACCTCAAACGCGCCCTCGAGCTTCTCGCGGTCAAGTGAGTGCGGGGGAGTAATCTCGCCGACCGTGAGCAAGGGTTTCGTACATCTCCACGTACATACGGAGTATTCGATGCTCGATGGCGCTGCCCGAATCGAGAAACTTGCTGACGAAGTAGCGCGCACCGGCGATGGTGCAATCGCAATGACAGATCATGGGAATGTTTTCGGCGCCTTTGACTTCTACAAGACGATGAAAAAAGCTGGCGTGAAACCGATCATTGGAATGGAAGCGTATGTCGCTCCAGAATCACGTTTCGATAAGAAGCGAGTGAAGTGGGCTGAAGGCGGCGAAGATGATGTCTCTGCCGGTGGCGCGTACACCCACATGACAATTCTTGCCGAGAACAATGTTGGACTTTCCAATCTCTTTCGACTTTCATCGTTAGCGTCACTGGAAGGTTTCTATTACAAGCCACGTATTGATCAAGAATTACTCTCGAAATATTCTCAAGGTCTCATAGCAACCACAGGCTGCCCAGGCGGCGAGATTCAAACTCGGATTCGAATGGGTGCCTACAACGAAGCGCGAGCGGCTGCCGCAACGTATCGAGAAATATTTGGCGCAGAAAACTATTTTGTTGAAATTATGGATCACGGAATCGAAATTGAAAAACGTGTCAAAGATGATCTGCTCAAACTAGCTAAAGAACTGGGTTTACCACTTCTGGCCACAAACGATTTACATTACACCTATCGCGAAGATGCGAAACATCATGCTGCATTATTATGTATTAATTCTGGTTCAACGCTCTCAGATCCCAAGCGCTTTAAGTTCGACAGCGATGAGTTTTACTTTAAGGACGCAGCCACAATGCGCCGAATTTTCAAAGATATAGAAGAGGCCTGCGACAACACCTTGTTGATAGCTGAACGGTGTGACACCACACTTAGAGAGAATGAGAATCTATTGCCGAAATTCCACGTTCCGGATGGGGAAACAGAAGATTCCTGGTTGGTTAAAGAAGCCGAACGCGGGCTAAAGGCAAGATTCCCATCAGGGGTTTCGGAGGATTACAAAACTCGCCTGAATTACGAACTTGGCGTTATGACCAAGATGGGATTTGCCGGCTACTTCCTTGTTGTGGCAGATCTCGTTTCGCAAGCAAAGCGAGAAAGTATTCGTGTTGGTCCAGGACGAGGCTCAGCCGCTGGATCTCTCGTTTCGTATTGCCTGGGAATTACAGCTCTTGATCCCATCAAGCACGGTTTGCTCTTCGAACGGTTCCTCAATCCAGAACGTATTTCAATGCCCGATATCGATCTCGACTTTGATGAGCGTCGACGTGGCGAGATGATCCGTTATGCCACGAATAAATATGGTGATGATCGAGTTGCTCAGATCATCACTTATGGAACAATCAAATCCAAGCAAGCGATAAAGGATTCAACTCGTGTACTCGGATATCCCTATGCGTTAGGGGAGAAGCTCACGAAGGCTTTGCCTCCTTCAATCATGGGTAAAGATATTTCACTGAATGGAATTTTCGACAAAGATCATGATCGTTATGCGGAAGCCCAAGAATTCCGCAATCTATATGAGACTGAACCAGATGCCAAGACTGTGGTCGACATGGCACGTGGTCTCGAGGGACTCAAGCGGCAATCAGGAGTTCATGCAGCCGGAGTGATTTTAAGTCGAGAGCCATTACTTGATGTCATTCCAATCCACCGTCGCGAAGCTGATGGGGCAATCATCACCCAATTCGATATGGGCGCGTGCGAAGCTACCGGGCTTTTGAAGATGGACTTTCTTGGGCTTCGCAACCTCTCTGTTCTTGATGATTGCATTGCAAATATAAAGAGCAATCAAGGTAAAACTGTCGTGTTGGAGGAATTGCCGCTGCATGACAAAAAGACTTTCGAATTGCTCTCTCGTGGGGACACTTTGGGCGTATTCCAGCTCGATAGCGCTCCTATTCGTGCGCTGCTTCGTTCTATGGCGCCAGATTCATTTGAAGATATCTCCGCTGTCATCGCACTCTATCGACCTGGTCCCATGGGAGTGAATGCCCACAATGATTATGCCGATCGAAAAAATAAGCGCAAGCGCATCGAACCAATTCATCCAGAGTTGAGTGAAGCGCTGAAAGAGATTTTGGATGACACATACGGCCTCATCGTCTATCAAGAACAAGTAATGGCGATTGCTCAGAAGCTGGCAGGCTTCTCACTCGGTCGCGCCGATCTACTACGTAAAGCGATGGGTAAGAAGAATAAAGAGATTCTGGATAAAGAGTACGTTCACTTCGAAGAAGGTATGCGCGCAAATGGATTTTCTAGCGTTGCAATCGAAGAGCTTTGGAAGACCTTGATTCCATTCTCGGACTACGCATTTAACCGAGCGCACAGCGCAGGCTACGGAGTTGTGTCCTTCTGGACCGCGTATTTGAAGGCTAATTTCCCAACTGAATATATGGCTTCACTTCTCACGAGCGTTCGGGACGATAAAGATAAGTCAGCGCTTTATCTCAACGAATGTCGTCGTATGGGCATCAAAGTTCTCCCGCCCGATGTCAATGACTCCAATGCTGAATACACGCCGACCGGCACCGATATTCGTTTTGGTCTAGCAGCTATTCGTAATGTTGGCGAGAATGTCGTTGGCTCTATTGCGCGCAATCGAAACGAGAAGGGCCGCTACGAGTCATTCGGTGATTTCCTCGCCAAAGTCGATGTCCAAGTCTGCAATAAGAAGACGATCGAATCTCTCATCAAAGCCGGAGCTTTTGATTCGCTTGGGCATTCTCGAAAAGGTTTGATGGCCATCTATCTTGAAGCGATTGATTCCATTATGGAAACCAAACGGGCAGAATCCATTGGCCAATTTGATTTATTTGGTGGCGGAGTTTCTGCCTCCACCGGAACATCTGGCGTTGTGCTTGATATCGATACCGCTGAATGGGAGAAAGCTCTTCTGCTTTCCTACGAGCGGGAGATGCTTGGACTTTATGTCTCAGATCATCCGCTGTTGGGAGTCGAGCATGTTCTTCGGAACGCAACCGATGTATCAATCAATCAGATCTTTGACGACGGCGTCACTCACGAACAAGTTGTGACGATTGCTGGACTCATCACGAGCGTCCAGCGAAAAGTAAGTCGCCAAGGACAACCCTGGGCAATAGTCACCATTGAAGATCTTGCAGGTGCGGTTGATGTTCGATTCTTCTCTAATTCTTATCAGTCACATGCATTGAACTTGATTGAAGATCGAATCGTTGTTGTTCGGGGGCGAATTGATAAACGGGAAGAGACGCCACAAGTCACGGCGATAGATCTTTCTATTCCTGACATCAATCAGGCACCCATAGGTCCATTCATCATTAAACTCGAAGCTGAGCGCTGCACACCGCCCATCGTTGATCGCATGAAAGAGATTCTGCGTTCGCATCCAGGAACGCGAGAAGTCCATCTGAAAATCCAAGGTGGAGCAAAGAACACAATTCTTCGGCTTGATGATGGATTGAAAATCACAGCCTCTCCAAGTTTGAGCGCAGATTTGAAGTCGATTCTTGGGCCTGACTGCTTGGTCTAGTCGAATCCACCGACGCGCATTCGACGCACTCATTTAGAATAGGCGAGTGAATCGCCCCAATCTCATGCGCGTCGTCGATCTTCGTGGCCGACTATTAACTAAACGTGGGTATCAAGAACTCCTGCCTCGCGCCCCGCTAGATATTGACTCTGCTCTCACTGCGATTGCGCCCATTCTCGAGTCGGTCAAGCAAGGAAATGAATCAACGCTCAAAGAGTTGAGTATGAAGTTCGATGGGGTGGAACCAGAAAGTCTTCGCGTCCCAACTTCAATCTTGGAGTCAGCTTTAGCGAATCTTGATCCGCAACTGCGTGAAATCATCATCGAAGCAATCCGACGAGTCCGCATCGTTCACCGTGATCAACAGCGCGGTGTTACTACCACGCGAGTTGTGGATGGTGGGGAAGTAGAGGAGCGCTGGATACCAGTAGACCGAGTTGGACTTTACGTTCCTGGCGGCCGTGCTGTGTATCCGAGTTCGGTAATCATGAATGTGGTGCCAGCCCAGATTGCTGGTGTGCCAAGTATTGCTGTGGCATCACCTGCTCAGAAAGAAAATGATGGTTGGCCACACCCAACAATCCTTGCAACGTGTGCGTTGCTTGGAGTGAACGAGGTTTATGCAATGGGCGGCGCACAAGCAGTCGCAGCATTTGCCTATGGCGTAAAGAATGGCGAAGAAGAAGTGCTTGCGCCGGTCGATCTTGTTACAGGACCGGGAAATATTTATGTAGCAGCTGCAAAGCGAGCATTACGAGGAAAAATTGGAATCGACTCGGAGGCTGGTCCAACTGAAATTGCAGTAGTTGCCGATTCGACGGCGATTGCAGATGAAGTTGCCTCAGATCTCATCAGCCAAGCAGAGCATGACACAATTGCGGCTGCTGTGCTTATTACCGATTCACTCCAACTTGCCAACGAAGTGCAAGCGAAAGTTGCTGAACGTGCGGCTCGTACTAAACATTCGGAGCGAATCATGGAAGCGCTCTCTGGAATTCAATCTACAATTGTGATTACAGATAATCTAGAACAGTCGCTTGATATCGCCAATGCTTATGCAGCCGAACATCTGGAATTGATTGTCTCCGACCCCAAGAGCGCGAGCCAGAAGATTCGTAATGCAGGCGCCGTCTTCTTGGGACGTTTTGCTCCAGTGTCATTGGGGGACTATCTCGCTGGTTCGAATCACGTACTTCCAACTGGTGGATGTGCGTGTCACTCCAGCGGTCTTTCCGTCCAAACATTTTTGCGCGGCCTGCACTTTATTTCTTACTCGGAGCGAGCGCTTCGCGAGATTGCCCAGAGTGTCATCACTTTTGCGCAAGCTGAGGATTTACCGGCTCATGGTGAGGCAATTTCAGCACGTTTCGAAGAAGGCAAGTGACGATGGAAACTCAATGGCCGGAGTGGATGCGCATCAATGAGAACCTCAGAGCGCTCACCCCGTACGGCGCGCCACAAATCGATGTTCCCAATCGATTAAACACCAATGAAAATCCATATTCGCTTCGACCTGAGCTGCAGAAAGCAATCCTTGAATCAATCTCGACGAAGGTCGCTCATCTCAATCGATATCCTGATCGAGATGCAATTGAGCTGCGTTCGAAACTTGCTTCCTTTATAAATATGAAATCCGGCACCTCTTTTGCAACTGAGAATATCTGGGCCGCAAATGGAAGTAATGAGATTCTCCAAAGCATCGCACTTGCATTTCAAGGAGATGCTCTTGGATTTGAACCTTCATACTCGATGCATCCTCTAATCTGTCGCGCAGTCGGCAAGAAATGGATTTCAGTTCCTCGAAAGGCTGACTTCTCAATCGATGTAGATAGCGCGATTGCAGCAATAAGCACCGAACGTCCTGGGCTTGTATTTGTCACAACGCCAAACAATCCGACCGGAGGCAGTACTTCGCTTGCAACAATTGAGAAAATCGCCAACGCCGCACGGCAAGTAAACGCCCTGATGGTTGTTGATGAGGCATATGCCGAATTCTCAACCGCACTCTCAGCTGTGACGTTGATTCAAAAAGCTCCAAACATCATTGTTTCAAGAACAATGAGTAAAGCTTTTGCTTTTGCTGGTGCGAGATTGGGTTACATGATTGCTAATCCAGCTGTGGTTGATGCCATGCTTTTAATTCGACTCCCATATCACCTGAGTGATCTGACTCAAGCGGCAGCAAGTGCTGCATTGGCGCATCAAGAATCGCTCCTTGCCGATGTCGCGAAAATTTCAGCCTCTCGGGATTCGCTTACGATGGAATTGCAGAAATTGGGTTTCGCAGTGATTCCTTCGGATGCCAATTTCATCTTGTTCACGGGCTTCAAGAAAGAAGCAAGTGAGGTCTGGCGCTCACTCGTTGAATTAGGAGTATTGATCCGCGATGTGGGTATTCCTAACTACCTGCGGATTACCGTGGGAACTGAATCTGAAAATCGTGCTCTGATTGAGGCGATAAGCAAAGTCAGTTAAATCGATTCGCCTCATAAGGAACAGGTAAGGGATACTTCACCCATGACAAATCCACGCAAAGCCCGCGTCGAGCGCGCTACCAAGGAATCCAAGGTTCTCGTAGACCTCACACTCGATGGAACTGGAGTTATCTCGGTAGAGACCGGTGTTCCATTCTTTGATCACATGATCTCCCAACTTGGGAAGCATTCAGGGTTTGACCTCACTGTTAAGACAGAGGGGGATGTTGATGTTGACTCACACCACACGGTGGAGGACACCTCACTTGCGTTTGGCCAAGCGCTTCGCGAAGCGTTGGGGGATAAGTCGGGTATTCGCAGATTTGGAAACGCACTTGTCCCACTCGATGAAGTACTGGTTCAAGCCGCAGTTGATTTATCTGGTCGACCTTATCTGGTGCACCGCCAACCAGAGATTGTCGAATTGATCGGAACATTCGATACCACTTTAGGTCGACATATTTGGGAATCAATCGTTGCTGAAGCGCGAATTGGCCTTCACATCCGAGTCCTTGAAGGGCGAAATGCTCACCATGTACTTGAAGCCCAATTTAAAGCAGTCGCTCAAGCTTTCAAAGATGCTGTTGCATTAGATGCCCGCACGTCAGGTATTCCATCAACCAAGGGCGTTCTTTGATTGCAATTCTCGATTATGGATCGGGCAATCTTCGTTCGGCGCAGCGAGCTTGTGAAGAGACTTCACACGAAGTAGTCATCACTTCAGATGCCGAAGTTGCACTGAAGGCCGATGGACTTGTCGTGCCAGGTGTTGGGGCATTTGGCGCTTGCATGGAAGGTCTACTCTCAATTAATGGTGATGAGATTATTCGTGCACGTGCACAAGCTAAGCGAAAAACTTTGGGCATATGTGTAGGAATGCAGATTCTCTTTGATGAAAGCGAAGAGAGTTACAAGAATCGAACCCCTCAAGGTCTAGGAATTGCGCCCGGCAAAGTCGTCAAAATTGATGCACCTGTTGTGCCGCATATTGGCTGGAACACTGTTGAGTCACCGGAAGGATCAACACTTTTCAAGGGAATCGAGAGCGAAAGGTTTTATTTCGTTCACTCGTATGCAGCGCTCTCCACATCAACGGAATACACAACCACCACCGCTTCGTATGGCCAAGAGTTCATAGCCGCCATCGAAAGCACGACGGTGAGCGCAGTCCAATTTCATCCCGAAAAGAGTGGTGCTGCTGGCTTACGTCTGATAAAAAATTGGGCGAATTCGCTATGAAGCCACTAATACTGTTACCAGCAGTAGACGTCAAGGGTGGGCAGGCGGTTCGTCTCGTTCAAGGAGAGCTTTCTCATCAAACAAACTATGGCGCTCCGTTGGATGCAGCGCTTGATTTTCAGAGCGCTGGCGCGGAATGGATCCATCTTGTAGATCTTGACGCTGCTTTCGGTACGGGCTCGAACCACGACATTCTCGCTGACGTCATTGGAAAGTTGGATATCAATGTAGAGCTTTCGGGAGGAATACGCGATGAAGATTCATTGTCGCGTGCACTTTCGACTGGTTGTCAGAGAATTAATCTCGGCACTGCAGCACTTGAAGATCCAGAATGGACTGCATCGGTTATTGCGAGATTTGGCGAGAAGATTGCGGTAGGACTTGATGTACGTGGTCATACTTTAGCTGCTCGTGGGTGGACGCAAGAGGGCGGCGACCTTTTTGAAACTCTTCAACGCCTTGACCGAGATGGTTGTGCTCGTTACGTAGTAACAGATGTAAAGAAAGATGGAACGCTGCAAGGTCCCAATCTCACTTTGTTGCGCGAAGTTTGTGCTGCTACCTCAAAACCAGTAATCGCATCGGGTGGCGTTTCAAGCTTGGCAGATTTACGCGCACTTCGTGAACTCACCGATATTGGAGTGGAAGGTTCCATCGTGGGTAAAGCGCTCTATGCTGGAGCTTTCACTTTGAAAGAAGCAATTGAGGTTTCTTCGTGACACTGGCAACCAGAGTAATTCCCTGTCTCGATGTTTCTGCTGGAAGAGTGGTCAAAGGAATTAACTTTCTCAACCTGATTGATGCCGGTGATCCGGTAGAGATGGCCCGAATCTATTTCGAGGAGGGCGCTGACGAACTAACATTTTTAGATATCACTGCAAGTTCTGAAGGTCGAAGCACGACTCTTGATGTTGTGCGCCGAACTGCCGATCAAGTGTTTATCCCATTGACCGTGGGCGGTGGAATCTCAAGCTCGGATGATGTAAATCAACTATTGCGTGCCGGTGCGGACAAAGTTTCGGTAAATACTGCCGCCATCAAGAATCCGACGTTACTGAATGACATCAGTGAACGCTTCGGCAACCAAGTCCTTGTCATATCTATTGACGCTAAACGTGGGCGAACTGCTTCTGGGTTCGAAGTCACGACTCATGGCGGTCGCACTAACACTGGGATTGATGCGCTTTCCTGGATTGAAGAATCAATCGCGCGTGGAGTAGGAGAGATTCTTTTGAATTCGATGGACATGGATGGAACTCGGGCAGGTTACGATCTGGAGCTCATCCGCAAAGTTCGAGAGATTTCAAGCGTGCCGGTCATTGCAAGTGGTGGAGCGGGAGATCTCGATGACTTTGGTCGAGCGATTGAATCTGGCGCCGACGCCCTTCTAGCAGCGAGCGTCTTTCATTTTGGTATTTACCGCATCGCTGAGATTAAACGTGATTTGGCGCGTAAAGGTTTCGTCGTGCGAGACAACAACTCAATAAGGGAGAATTGAGAGATGTTGGACGAACTCAATGCTCGTCTCCTCAAAGGGGAGCTTCTCCCTGCCGTTGTTCAAGATATCGACACGAAAGATGTGTTGATGTTGGCCTGGGTTAACAAAGAAGCTTTTGATGCGACCTTACATTCCAAGCGAGCGACATTCTGGTCACGCAGCAGGAACGAATTGTGGGAAAAAGGCGCGACGTCAGGAAACTTTCAAGAGATTGCGGAAATAAAGTTTGATTGCGATGCTGATTCGATTCTGTATCTCGTTCGTTCTCACGGTCCTGCCTGTCACACAGGGGAGCAGACCTGCTTTCATAATCAGGTGGAGAACTCCTGATGAAGACCATAACGCTTACAGATTTCCGTGAATACGCGCGATCTTTCAATGTAATTCCCGTTGCAGCCAGCTTTCTTGCTGATAACGAAACGCCGCTTACTCTCTATTCGAAATTAGCTGAAAATCGCGAAAACACATTCCTTCTTGAGTCCGCCGAACACGGTGGAGCATGGTCGCGATACTCCTTTATTGGCGTATCAAGTGAAGCGACGCTTACCGAGAAGGACGGCTTAGCAACATGGCTTGGAACGATGCCGGCAGGAGCGCCACTCGGAATTGATCCGCTGGAAGCATTTCGAATCGCCAGTAAGCATCTTCGTTCGCCAAAAATCAAAGAACTTCCTCCGTTGACTGGCGGCCTCGTTGGATACATGGGATATGACGCAGTTCGACGATTGGAGAAGTTGCCTTCTATCGCAGCTGATGAATTAAAACTTCCAGAAATTGCTTTTATGCTCACCACAGATCTTGCGGTGTATGACCACTTACAAGGTACCGTCACATTGATTGCTAATGCCATTAATTGGGATGGTTCGGATCAACGCGTTGACATTGCTTACGAGTCTGCGCTTGCCAGACTTGAAGTAATGAAGAGTCGTTTGGCTGCCAGCGTCCCAAGTTCGATTGCGCATATAAACGATCGACCAAAGCCAGCCTTTACCCGAAACATCAGCGATGTCGATTTCATCTCCAAGATCGAAACGGTCAAGGAAGAAATCCGAAGCGGTGAAGCCTTTCAGGTTGTACTTTCTCAGCGATTTACGATGGATTGCCAGGCAGATTCACTCGATGTCTATCGCATGCTACGTCTCCACAATCCGAGCCCCTACATGTATCTCTTTCGATTCGCCGATGGATTATCGGTTGTAGGTTCAAGTCCTGAAGCTTTGGTAAAGGTGACTGACCGTGAAGTCATGGTGCACCCCATTGCAGGTACGCGTAAGAGATCTTCTAGCGCTGAAGAAGATCACCGTGTTGGAGAAGAACTATTGAGCGATCCCAAAGAACGTGCTGAGCATTTAATGTTGGTTGATTTAGGTCGAAATGATTTGGGAAGAGTCTGTGCTCCGGGAAGCGTGAATGTTGTTGAGTTCATGCACCTTGAGCGCTACTCCCATGTGATGCATATAGTCTCAACAGTTGTTGGCGAACTAGCGACGGATAAGTCCCCAGTAGATGCTCTCTACTCAGTATTTCCAGCCGGCACTTTGTCGGGAGCGCCAAAGCCGCGCGCTATGGAGATTATTGAAAGCCTCGAACCTTCGCGACGCGGAATTTATGGTGGCGCAATCGGTTACGTTGATTTCACCGGAAACCTCGACACTTGCATTGCGATTCGAACCGCCGTGATCAAGTCCGGTAAAGCGATGGTTCAAGCCGGAGCTGGAATCGTCGCCGATTCTGTTCCTGCCAGCGAGAACGAAGAGTGTCTCAATAAAGCTGCTGCCGTCCTTGGCGCTATTGCCGCAGCAAATTCACTCACGTCGTTGGACGGTTAACGATGAGCGTTCTAGATTCGATCATTGAAGGTGTCTTAGCGGATCAATCTCGTCGTCAATTGCCAGAAATAGAACTAGCTGAGCAAATAGTTGCGGCAGGTGAACCGCGCGATGCTCTTTCTTCTCTGCGCAGAAATCATTTTTCGGTAATCGCAGAAGTAAAACGTTCATCGCCCAGTAAAGGTTCACTCGCAGAAATTGGCGATCCGGCAAACTTGGCGATGAAGTACCAGCAAGGAGGCGCCTCTGTTGTGAGCGTCTTGACCGAAGCGCGACGATTCGGTGGATCCCTAGAGGATTTCACATTGGTGAGAGAAAAAATTGAAATTCCGATGTTGCGTAAGGATTTCGTCGTCAATGAGTACTTGGTACGTGAATCTCGCGCGTTCGGCGCTGACCTGATGCTGTTGATAGTCGCGGCACTTCCGGGCGATTCTCTTCAGGAACTTTACGCACTTGGTACTGAATTGGGTATGCAGATTCTGGTTGAAGTACATGATCAAGATGAACTTGAGCGAGCACTTGGGATTAATCCAAAGATCATCGGAGTAAATGCTCGCAATCTCAAGACTTTGGAGATCGATCTTGCAAATTTCACCACCTTGCTACCTCAGATTCCTTCACATATCTATCGTGTAGCTGAATCGGGGATTTCAACGCGCTCCGATGTCGAGGTGGCCATTCGAGCGGGCGCGGAAGCGATTCTTGTTGGAGAGACTCTCGTGAAATCCGGAGCACCAGAGGCAACCATCGCTGAATTCTTAAGTGTCGGAAAAAGATAAGTAAAAGTAGACTCTTGGCATGGAGCGCTCTTCAATCATCGGACATTTCGGTCCTTATGGCGGACGTTTTGTTCCTGAAGCGCTAATAGCCGCGCTAGAAGAATTAGATGCAGCGCATCAAGCCGCTGCGATTGATGAGAACTTTCAGAATGAACTCGCACATTTGCATCGCACCTATACGGGTCGACCATCCATCATCACGGAAGCGCCACGCTTTGGCGCACACGCTGGTGGGGCG
This sequence comes from Actinomycetota bacterium, assembly GCA_009927705.1. Lineage (GTDB taxonomy): Bacteria > Actinomycetota > Actinomycetes > Nanopelagicales > Nanopelagicaceae > MAG-120802. Next base: position 19,474 of record RFMK01000146.1, read on the forward strand.
AGAATTCTTCTCAAGCGCGAAGATTTGAATCACACCGGTAGTCATAAGATAAATAACGTGTTGGGCCAAGCGCTGTTGACCAAGCGCATGGGCAAGAAACGAATCATTGCTGAAACGGGCGCTGGCCAACATGGCGTTGCTTCGGCAACTGCTGCGGCCTTGCTTGGTTTGGAATGTGTTGTCTATATGGGAGAAGAAGACACTAAACGTCAATCTCTCAATGTGGCGCGCATGAAGTTACTTGGCGCGACTGTCGTACCTGTGACTACAGGATCTCGAACTTTAAAAGATGCAATCAATGAAGCGATGCGTGACTGGGTTACTAATGTTGAAACTACTCACTATTTGTTGGGAACAGTAGCCGGTCCACATCCGTTTCCGACGATGGTCAGAGATTTTCACCGAATCATCGGCGTCGAATCGCGCGCTCAAGTTCTTGAATTAACTGGACGACTACCAGATGCAGTCTTGGCTTGTGTCGGTGGGGGATCAAATGCCATCGGAATATTCCATCCATTTATTGACGATGAGAATGTTCGACTCATCGGATTGGAAGCCGGTGGAGCCGGGGTAGAGACTGGACGTCACGCTGCCACAATTAGTGGTGGAACACCTGGCGTATTGCATGGCACCCGGTCATATGTATTACAAGATGAGAATGGCCAGACGGTTGAATCACATTCGATCTCCGCAGGTTTGGACTATCCCGGTGTTGGGCCAGAACATGCCTTCTTGCACGATATTGGCCGCGCTGAGTATCGCGCAATCACTGATGACCAAGCGATGCATGCATTTGCTTTACTTTCCAAGACAGAAGGAATCATTCCAGCAATCGAAACTGCTCACGCGTTGGCAGGAGCTCTTCAAGTTGGTAATGAACTGGGTAAAGAAGCAATCTTGCTGATCAATCTCTCAGGTCGTGGCGATAAAGATGTACAAACTGCGGCTCATTACTTTGGTATTCCGCTCTAAACAGAAGTGCAGATGAAACTTCACGAAGTATTTGCCCACGCTAAAGCGGAAAATCGCGCAGCTTTAATCGGTTACATGCCCGCAGGTTTCCCGACAAAAGAGCGTTCCCAGCAATTAATCGCAGCCATGATTGATGGGGGAGTCGATATCGTGGAGGTCGGGTTCCCATATAGCGATCCGGTTATGGATGGTCCTGTCATCCAACAAGCAGCTGAGATTGCACTACGAAACAATACGAGCGCTCGAGATGTCTTCGATGTTGTCGCATCATCAACTGTTCCCACGTTAGTAATGTCCTATTGGAATCCGATTGAACGATACGGTGCAGCGAAATTTGCCGATGACTTATCGCAAGTTTCAGGCGTTGGGGTCATCACACCAGATCTCACCGTCGAAGAATCAGAAAATTGGATTAACGCTACCGACGGTCAAGGCATAGGTCGGGTTTACGTAGTAGCGCCAAGTTCATCTGATGCGCGTCTTGCGAGCGTTGCTGCAGCATGTTCGGGTTTCGTTTACGCAGCCAGTTTGATGGGTGTCACGGGCGCGCGCACTTCGATTTCTAGCGCTGCATCAGAATTAGTCGCCCGAGTACGTCGGGTTACGGATCTGCCAATTGCGGTCGGACTCGGAGTATCGAATGCAGAACAGGCTGCGGAAGTAGCACGTTTTGCCGATGGCGTCATCGTTGGCTCAGCATTCATTAAGTTAGTTCAAGAATCGGCCACATTTGACGAGGCGATAACGGCGGTTCGATCCCTTGCCCAACGTCTTGCAGCTGGCGTCCGTCGCTCATAAGTTACGGATTCCGAAGCGCTGGTTTAGACTCCCGCTATTCGTTGAAAAATTTCGACAGGAGTAACCGTGCCAAAAGAACCTCGCGCCCGCGATAACCGAGCAAAGAAGAACTCTGGAGACACTGTCACGCGCAACATTGTGATTGGAATGGTCGCCCTTGTCGTCATCTCTGGTCTTATCTTTACTGTGCTTGATAAGCGCACGAGTACTGAAGTCACCTTGCCGAAAGCGATCGAAAAGATTGATGCCGCTAACAACGGCGCCCCGCTCAAGGCGGCAGTCCTGCCTGAGAATGATTATGGAATTGTCTTCAACGCCGACAACGGACTTCAAATCAATATCTGGGAAGATTTCCAGTGCCCATTCTGCAAGTATTTTGAAACTGCAATGAGTGGCTACATCGAAGATCTCGTTCGTAACAACGAAGCAAAAGTCGTGTATCACATGACATCTTTCTTGGGTCAAGAATCCAAGCGCGCCGCAAACGCCGCTTATTGTGCGGTGGATGAAGGTCGATTCATCGAATACCACCGTGCGATCTATGGCGTTCAAGGCACGGAGAACAGCGGAATCTTCTCGAACAAGAATCTCTTAGAGATTGGTAAACGATTAGGTATTACGAGTCCAGCTTTTGAGAGTTGTGTGAATGACAATAAGAATGGAGATACCGTCGAAAAAGTTTATGCCTCTATGGCAAAGAACAAAGTCGAGGGAACTCCAACTGTCTTCATCAATGGAAAATTGTGGAGCCGTTCTGGTAGTGAATTCGTGCTTGATGAGTTTAAGGCGGCGGTTGAAGCAGCGAAGAAATGATTCGTGCTTCAATTCCATCTCCAAACCAATCTCTCATTGAGATTGGTCCACTCACGATTCACTTCTATGCACTATGCATCATTCTTGGCGTGATTGCAGCTAGCTATATCGGCAACAAAAGGTTTGTCGCATATGGCGGAGCACACGGTGTAGTCAGCGATGTCGCAATCGTCGCCGTTCCATCGGGCATTATCGGTGGCCGTGTTTATCACGTTCTGACTTCTCCCGATCTCTATTTCGGAACTGGGCGCGATTGGAAAGAAGCCTTCTACATCTGGCAAGGTGGATTGGGGATCTGGGGCGCGATTTCGCTCGGTTTCCTTGGTGCATTCCTTGCCTATCGCCGCCACCCGAAGAAATCTCTTTCCTTTAAATTCTTTGCCGATGCACTTGCTCCTGGCTTACTTGTGGCACAAGCGATTGGACGGTGGGGGAATTGGTTTAACAAAGAGCTCTTCGGTCGACCTTTGGATGCTCCATGGGCTTTGGAGATTCCATTGCGCTATCGACCAGTTGGCTACACAAATGTCGAGACTTTCCATCCAGTTTTTCTCTATGAATCACTCTGGTGTCTTGCTATTGCGATTCTTCTAGTAACTCAAGCGCGACGTTGGAACCTTGCAGCTGGCTCGATTTTCGCACTGTATGTTGCGCTCTATTCGTGTGGCCGCGGCGTCATCGAAACCATACGTATTGATGACGCTAATCTCATATTAGGTATTCGGCTCAATGTCTGGACCAGCGTCGTCCTAGTAATTTTTTCTCTTCTTTATCTGCGTCGCATCAATACTCACCGCTCTTCTGCCATAGAATAAGGCTATGGGTTTAGCTGAGATTCATAAGCGGAACGAAAACCACCGGGCGCATCGCGCTGGTTGGTTACGTGCTGCTGTTCTGGGTGTCAACGATGGTTTGGTTTCGACTGCTTCATTGATGATTGGTGTTGTATCTGCTCAGAAAAATGATTTTGTCGTAACCGCAGGTCTTGCTGGAATTGCTGCCGGCGCTATGTCAATGGCAGTAGGAGAGTACGTCTCAGTTCGTTCCCAAAACGATATTGAAGAGTCAGATCGCAGATTAGAAATGGAACATCTTGCAATCGACCCAGAAGGTGAATTGGAAGAATTGACTCAGATTTATCAAGAACGCGGCATTTCTCGAGCCACCGCAGAAAAAGTTGCCCAAGAACTGCATGCTCATGATCCACTAGGCGCCCATCTCCGTGACGAGTTGGGACAACACGAATCGACGAAGGCTCGACCGCTGCAAGCTGCAATTGCATCTGCGCTGAGCTTCACTGCAGGAGGTGCAATTCCTCTCCTTGGTGCGCTCGCTCCGAGCCTCGGCGGTAAAGCACTCTCTATCATCGGAATAACCTTCTTCGGTTTGATTCTTGCGGGCGTTATTTCAGCCAAGACTGCGGGATCAAGCGTTATTCGGACCACAGCAAGAATCGTCTTCGGTGGTTCACTTGGCATGGCCATCACCGCACTCGTTGGCCAAGTCGCCCATATCTCTGGCATTTAATTCTCCAAAACGACGCACTTCTTGGTAGATTTCTGTCTTCTTCGGGCCATTGTCGTCCCACTCTCAATCTAAGTAACAAATGTTGGAGGCGACTTGTGACCCTTTTTTCTGCGGTCCCACAAGCTCAGGGTTTATACAACCCGGCTAACGAGCATGACTCGTGTGGCGTTGCAATGGTCGCTACTCTCAACAAAGTTGCAACTCATGAAATTGTTCAACAAGGTTTAACTGCACTTCGCAACCTTGAACATCGCGGCGCCTCTGGCGCAGAAATCAATAGCGGTGATGGTGCTGGAATTTTGGTCTGTCTTCCCGATCAATTTTTCCGAGCTGTTCTTGATTTCACATTACCGGAACTTGGAAAGTACGCCGCTGGACTTGTATTCCTTCCCGAGAATTTCACTTCGAAATCTCGCATCGAAGCGATAGCAAAAGAAGAAAACCTCACCATTCTTGGTTGGCGAAAACTTCCCATCAATTCATCTTCATTGGGCGCAACCGCACTTTCCGTTATGCCCGAATTTGAACAACTCTTTATCTCCACTAATGATGGCGTGGAAGACCTAGACCTTGATCGTCGCGCATTCTGTTTCCGCAAGCGAGTCGAGCATGAACTATCGGTCTATTTCCCATCGCTCTCATCACGCACCATTGTCTATAAAGGAATGTTGACCACGGGACAGCTTGAGGAATTCTTCCCTGATCTTTCGGATGAGCGTTTTGTATCTCCACTTGCTCTTGTGCATTCGCGTTTCTCCACCAACACATTTCCTTCTTGGCCATTGGCTCATCCATATCGATTTATCGCGCACAACGGCGAGATAAATACCGTTCGAGGAAATCGCAACTGGATGGCAGCGCGAGAGGCGCTGCTTGAGAGCGAACTCATTACGGGGGATTTGAAGCGAATTTTCCCCATTGTTGATCCGGCGGGTTCGGATTCTGCTTCCTTTGATGAAGTTCTCGAACTTCTCTATTTGGGCGGTCGTTCGCTTCCGCACTCAATGTTGATGATGATTCCGGAAGCGTGGGAGAACCACGAGACGATGCCACCAAAACTCCGCGACTTCTATCGATTCCATGCATCGTTGATGGAACCCTGGGATGGTCCCGCATGCGTGACATTCACCGATGGAAAACAGATTGGTGCCGTCCTTGATCGCAATGGACTTCGTCCTTCACGTTATTGGGTGACGAATGATGGCTTAGTCGTACTCGCAAGTGAAGTTGGTGTTCTTGATATTCCTCAAGATCGAATTGCGCGTAAAGGTCGACTACAGCCTGGTCGCATGTTTCTCGTTGATATCGAAGCCGGGCGCATCATCGAAGATGAGGAAATCAAGAATTCACTAGCCGATAGCGCTCCATATGGCGAGTGGCTACACGCAGGAATCGTCAGACTCTCCGACCTTACATCGCGCGAACACATCGTCTATCCACACTCTTCGGTCCTAAGACGTCAACGCGCATTTGGTTATACGGAAGAAGAGCTCCGCATCATCATCACACCAATGGCGAAGTCAGGTATCGAACCAATCGGCTCGATGGGAACGGATACTCCAATCGCGGCGCTCTCTGCTAAGCCGCGTCTGCTCTTTGATTACTTCTCGCAACTCTTTGCCCAAGTCACAAATCCTCCGCTTGATGCGATTCGAGAAGAACTTGTTACATCACTCGGTGGGTCAATTGGTCCCGAACATAATCTTTTGGATCCAGGCCCAGCATCATGTCGCCAAATCTCGCTTGCCTTTCCCGTCATTGATAATGATGAACTAGCAAAGATCATCCACGTCAACGCTGACAACAATCATCCTGGTCTTTCTGCGTATGTAGTCAGCGGGCTTTTCCCGATTGCCGAAGGTGGAGAAGGCTTACGCCAACGAATTGAAGAGATTCGCCAAGAAGTTTCGACCGCGATTGCCGATGGAGCGCGCATCATCGTGCTCTCTGATCGTGATGGCGACGCGGAGAATGCTCCAATCCCATCGCTTTTGCTCACTTCGGCCGTGCATCATCACCTCATCAGAGAAAAGACGCGAACAAAAGTCGGACTTGTTGTTGAGACCGGAGAAGTGCGCGAAGTTCATCATGTTGCGCTACTTATTGGTTATGGAGCTGCAGCAGTCAATCCATATCTTGCAATGGAGACCGCAGAAGATCTAGTACTTCAAGGCGTGATTACTGATGTCACTCCCGAAAAAGCGGTAAAGAATCTCATCAAGTCACTTGGCAAAGGCGTGCTCAAAGTAATGTCGAAGATGGGAATCTCCACCATCGCTTCATACACGGGCGCTCAAGTCTTCGAAGCAATTGGACTCTCACAAGATCTCATTGACGAGTACTTTGTCGGAACTACATCTCGGCTTGGTGGCGTTGGGATTGATGTCATCGCTGAAGAAACTATTGCGCGCCATCACATCGCTTATCCACCTGGGGGAGAAGTTCCGGGCAGCAAGCGACTTCCCATTGGTGGCGAATATCAGTGGCGCCGCGATGGTGAGCCACACTTGTTTGATCCAGAAACTGTATTTGCACTTCAACATTCGACTCGTTCTAAGCGTTACGACATTTTCAAGCGCTATACAACCAAGATTGATAATCAATCACGCGCTCTGATGACCTTGCGTGGACTTTTTACCTTCAAAGAAGGCGTGCGGCCTGCAGTCCCAATCGAAGAAGTTGAATCTGTTTCTTCCATCGTCAAACGCTTCTCAACTGGTGCGATGTCATACGGCTCTATTTCGCAAGAGGCGCATGAAACTCTTGCGATTGCGATGAATCGAATCGGTGCCAAATCAAACACTGGAGAAGGCGGCGAAGATCCCGAGCGCTTTACGACACTAGCTAATGGTGATTCCAAGCGTTCAGCAATCAAACAAGTTGCATCAGGTCGCTTCGGTGTAACTAGCGAATATCTCGTGAACTCTGATGACATTCAAATCAAAATGGCGCAAGGAGCAAAACCAGGTGAAGGTGGACAGTTGCCGGGGAACAAGGTTTACCCATGGATCGCCAAAGTTCGTCACTCGACACCAGGAGTAGGGCTTATCTCTCCACCTCCTCATCACGACATATATTCAATTGAGGATCTTGCCCAACTTATTCATGATCTAAAGAACTCCAACAAAGATGCGCGCATCCATGTGAAGCTGGTTGCCGAAGTTGGCGTTGGAACAGTTGCTGCGGGGGTAAGCAAAGCCCACGCTGATGTTGTTTTGATCTCAGGTCATGACGGTGGAACGGGCGCATCACCGCTGACATCGTTAAAGCATGCCGGCGCACCGTGGGAATTAGGATTAGCAGAAACGCAGCAAACACTTATTCTTAATGGTCTTCGTGATCGCATCGTTGTCCAAACTGATGGACAGATGAAGACTGGGCGAGATGTAGTCATTGCTGCGCTACTCGGAGCTGAAGAGTTTGGTTTTGCAACCGCGCCACTTGTGGTTTCTGGTTGCGTAATGATGCGCGTCTGCCATCTCGATACATGTCCAGTTGGAGTCGCTACTCAAAATCCTGAATTGCGTAAACGTTTCACCGGTAAGCCAGAGTTTGTCGAGACGTTTTTCGAGTACATCGCAGAAGAAGTTCGTGAGTGGCTAGCGAAACTTGGTTTCCACACCCTTGATGAAGCGATTGGTCAGGTAGAACTTCTTGATACTGCAGCTGCGATTGATCATTGGAAAGCAAGCGGCCTCGATCTTGCTCCAATTCTCACTTTCCCGAAAGTTGATAGGGATGCTCCACGTCGAAATACAACTACGCAGGATCATGGACTTGCAGCGGCGCTAGACAATACATTGATTGAACTTGCCGCTCCAGCGTTAGAAAAGAAGGAAGCGCTGAAACTTCAACTTTCCATCAGTAATGGAAATCGAACTGTTGGAACGATGCTCGGCTCGGAAATCACTCGACGCTTTGGTGGCGCAGGATTGCCAGATGACACAATTGACATCACTTTCCATGGCTCAGCTGGCCAATCGCTAGGCGCATTTATTCCCCGCGGCTTAACTATTCGTTTGTACGGCGACACTAATGACTATCTCGGTAAAGGCCTCTCAGGCGGACGACTTATCGTTCGACCGGATGAGAAGGCGAAATTCGCCTCTGAAGAGAATGTCATTGCCGGAAATGTCATCGGCTACGGCGCTACCAAGGGCGAAATTTTCGTTCGTGGCATGGTCGGCGAACGTTTCTGTGTCCGAAACTCGGGAGCTACCGCAGTTGTTGAGGGCGTTGGCGATCATGCATGCGAATATATGACGGGCGGAATAGTTGTAATCCTTGGCAAGACGGGAAGAAATCTTGCGGCAGGTATGTCAGGTGGTCGCGCATTTGTTCTCGATCTCAATCCAAGTTTGGTAAACACTGAAATGGTGGATGTGCTGAGTGTTCCTAAAGATCAATCCGAAAAATTGAGATCAATAATCTCTAAATTCCATGCGGAGACAAGTTCGTCGGTCGCACAGAAACTTCTTGAGGATTGGGAGAGCGCAGTCAAACGAATTTCTATGGTTATGCCGCGCGACTATGCAAAGGTCTTGAACGTCATCGACAAAGCAGAACGCGAAGGTCGATCGGCCGAACAAGCAATTATGGAGGTGCTCAATGGCTGATCCCCGTGGTTTCCTCAAAGCAGGTCGGGAAACTCCTAAGCGACGCCCGGTAGATGTGCGCATCAGAGATTGGCGTGAGGTTTACGAAGAGCAAGAATTTGGCGCTCTGCAGAAGCAAGCAGGTCGTTGTATGGATTGTGGCATTCCTTTCTGTCACCAAGGATGCCCGCTCGGAAACTTAATTCCGGAATGGAATGACTTGATCTGGCGCAATGAAAAAGTTGATGCAATCGATCGCCTTCATGCCACGAATAATTTTCCGGAATTTACTGGGCGACTCTGTCCAGCTCCATGCGAAACTGCTTGCGTTCTTGGTATTAATCAAGATCCAGTCACGATAAAGCAAGTAGAGCTACGCACCATTGAGGAAGCTTTTAGTTCTGGAAACGTAAAGCCGCTTCAACCTGATCGCATGACCGGAAAAACCGTGGCCGTCGTTGGATCTGGTCCGGCTGGACTTGCTGCTGCCCAACAACTCACGCGGGCAGGTCACACAGTCGTTGTGTATGAACGAGCGCCGAAAATTGGCGGCTTATTGCGCTATGGAATCCCCGAATTCAAGATGGAAAAGTCTGTACTTGATCGACGCCTCAATCAGATGCAGCGCGAAGGAACTCGCTTCCGCGCCGGAGTAAATGTCGGCGTCGATATAACCGCAGCAGAACTTCGCACAAAATACGATGCAGTCATTCTCGCAGTTGGTGCTACCCAATGGCGTGATCTCAATATTCCTGGTCGCGAGAATAAAGGTGTTCACCAAGCGATGGAATATTTACCTTGGGGTAATCAGCAAGCGCTTAATGAACTTCCAGGCGAACCGCCAATCAACGCACACGGTAAACATGTGATCATTCTTGGTGGTGGAGATACCGGTGCTGACTGTCTGGGAACAGCAATTCGCCAAGGCGCAGCAAGCATCACCCAGATTGAAATCATGCCTCGTCCAACTGAAGAACGCCCAAGTTCACAACCATGGCCCACGTATCCGATGGTGTATCGGGTCAGCAGTGCACATGAGGAATCAGGCGAACGTTTGTATTCCATTTCAACCGAAGAATTCATCGGTGATGCAAATAGAAATCTCACCGCACTAAAGATTGTTGAGACAAAGTTTGTCGACGGCAAGTTTGAGAAAGTTCCTGGCACGGAACGTCAACTACCAGCAGATCTCGTATTCCTTGCCATGGGCTTTACTGGAATCGAAAAGAATCAATTAGTTACAGATCTGGAGTTAGCTCTAGATCAACGTGGAAATATTGCACGCGATAACGACTATGCCACAAATGTTGATGGTGTTTATGTTTGCGGTGATGCCGGACGAGGACAATCACTTATTGTTTGGGCAATCGCCGAAGGTCGCAGCGCGGCATCAGCAGTCGATCGACATTTGATGGGGGAGACACAACTTCCTGCCCCAATCGAACCAACTGCTCGCCCATTGATGGTCTGATTTCGGTAATCCAAGAGCGATGGAATAAAGTAAGAACATGCGCCGCGCGAAAATTGTCTGCACGATGGGCCCAGCAGTTGAAAGCCCTGAAAAGGCGGCCGATCTTATCGCTGCTGGCATGAACGTAGCGCGCCTCAACCTCTCTCATGGCGGCTATGAGGAACACCAAAATCGTCTGAATCTAATCCGAAAAGCTGCTGCTGACGCTGGACGTCCAGTTGCAATCCTGGTCGATCTCCAAGGACCAAAGATCCGTCTTGGCCGTTTTGAAAACGGCCCGCACGAACTTAAGCGCGGCGATACTTTCACTATTACCACTGATGAAATTTCCGGAACTAAAGACAGAGTTGGCACGACTTACAAAGGACTTCCCGGAGATTGTAAAAAAGGCGACCGCATTCTTATTGATGATGGGAAAGTTACGGTAGAAGTTCTGGAAGTAAAAGGAAATGACGTTATCACCACGGTGATAGAACCTGGTGCGGTATCTAATAACAAAGGAATCAATCTTCCTGGCGTCGCCGTCTCAGTTCCGGCAATGTCAGAAAAAGATATTGACGATCTTCGCTGGGGATTAAAGGCTGGCGCGGATTTCATTGCGCTCTCTTTTGTTCGTTCTGCAAAAGATATCGACGATGTACATCGAATCATGGATGAAGAGGGAATTCGCTTACCAGTCATTGCGAAGATTGAGAAACCACAAGCGGTTGAAAACTTAGAAGAGATCGTTCAAGCATTTGATGCAATCATGGTCGCACGCGGTGATCTCGGAGTTGAGATGCCGATTGAAGATATTCCATTGGTCCAAAAACGTTGCGTCATTTTGGCGCGTGAATACGCAAAACCAGTCATTGTTGCGACCCAGATGCTCGATTCAATGATCACAAATTCTCGCCCGACTCGCGCTGAAGCAACCGATTGTGCAAATGCTGTTTTGGATGGCGCTGATGCTTTGATGCTCTCTGGTGAGACGAGCGTAGGATCTTTTGCAATTGAAGCGGTCCAAACTATGGCGCGCATCATTGAAAAGACTGAACAAGAGGCTCTTCACCTCATCCCAGCTCTGCAACACAATCCAAAAACTAAGGGTGGAGCAATCACAAAAGCTGCGACTGAAGTCGGCCTCACAATTGGCGCAAAGGTTCTTGCAGCATTTACAAAAACAGGAGATTCAGCCCGGCGTATGTCTCGCTTGCGTTCACCAATCCCGATCTTGGCTCTCACGCCAGATGCCGCAACTTTCAATCAGATGTCTCTGACGTGGGGTGTAGAACCACTTCTCACACCATTAGTAACGACTACTGATGAGATGGTCAAACAAGTAGATGCAATTCTTATTGAAACGAAGCTTGTTGCCAAAGGTGAACAGATCATGATTGTTGCTGGCTCTCCGCCAGGCATTCCTGGTTCTACTAACGCCATGCGTGTTCACCGCGTGGGAGACGCCGTCGGTGGCGTCGCAGCGGCATATCGCTAGAATACGTTTTCACTCCACCC
>RFMK01000066.1 GCA_009927705.1 Actinomycetota bacterium
TTTACCTCTTTTGTTTGTTTCCGTGCTGAGCCCTCATTTGGGCAGAGGGCGAGTTTATGAGAGGGGGTTGGAAAAGGGAAATTCGCTATTGAACGGGCTACAGACCAACGACCTGGATAACCCCGAGCGCAAAAGCCCCGCATATGACCCATGCAGAGAGGCCCACCATGAGGGGTTTCGCCCCCAAGGCTTTGATCGATGCCCATTTCACGCCAAGGCCCATTCCGAAGAGTCCAATAGATAGGAAGATCTTGGAGAGTTCCTTTCCGACTGTGATGGTGCCATCCGAGAGCGGGAGCGCATTCACAAGAAGTGCGCAGATCACAAAAGCAACGACAAATGTTGGCGTAGCGCTGCGAAGTGATTTCTTCTCTGAGTTTTGGGTGGAAAGAAAAAGAATGAGTGGAATCAGTAAGACCACGCGCGTGAGTTTCACAATCACTGCTGAATCAAGCGCTTCTGGCCCCATGATGGAAGCGGTAGCAATGACTTGGCCGACGTCGTGAACTGCAGCACCAATCCATGCTCCCGAAGTTGCATCACTCAACGAAAAGAAGTGAGCCAGGATTGGAATCACAAAGACTGAGAGAGTTCCACAGAGAGCTACGACAGCGACCGCGTACGACACATCTCGCTCTTCACTCTTGCGAGTAGAACTAATTGCAGCAATAGCGGTAGCACCACAAATTGCGAACCCACCGGCAATCAAAGTTGATAATGAATCAGTTAGTCCAGCTTTTCTCGCAGCCGCGCGAAGCCCAAGAAATACACCAGCAACAATCACAACGACGGCGAGTAATCCCTTTGGTCCAACTTCAATAAATTTATCGATGGAGATCTGGAACCCAAGTAAGACAACGCCGATTCGCAGACAACGTTTGGCAGCAAAGGTTGCCGCTTCTTTTCCTTTATCACTCCATCCCCCAGCATTAACAAGGATTAACCCAAGTACCATCGACATAAAGAGAGGAGAGATTGCGCCTTCAAATTTATTGACGGCATAAGCGATTGCAACTCCACCAGCGATGATTGAGAAATATTTAGCGTTTGTGGCGGTGAGTTTCACGAAATTCTCGCTAGCCCTAATTTCTCACTCCAACCATTGAGATCGTTCATGACCGCTTCTGCGATTGTGATCTCTCCATCTCCCAATTTATTGGGGTGAGCACGTTTACTTCCTGGAACTCGTCCGCCAGTTTCTGTGATACTAGAAGCAAGTTTGTTGAAGTCATCGTAGGAAGCGGCATCGCCTAAATCATTGGGATCTATCGTGATTACCGTGTGCGAAATTCCTTGTGGTTTCTGATCATCATCGGAATTGAACATGTCAGGCACGTTGCGCGATAACGAACCTCCGCTAAGTCCTGCAGACAACGATTCCACCATCAATCCAAGTGCAAATCCTTTTGCACCACCGAGCGGTGCCAGCATTCCCATTAGCGCTTCTTTCGCATCTGTGATTGGTTCGCCTTGAGCATTGACCGCCCAACCTTCTGGAATTGCGCCACCAGCTTTCGCAGCAGAAGCGATTTTGCCGCGCGCAACCGCAGATGTTGAGAGATCGATGATCATTGGAGTTCGGGAAGGAATTCCGGCAGCTATTGGGCTGGTCGAAAGTAACGGCGCATTTCCGCCAACAGCAGGCATCACGGCAGGTCCATTGGTGAAGATCATCGCAATCTGTCCGGCATCAAGTGCTGGATATAAATACACACCTAAAGCACCGCAATGACTCGAATTCTTTACCGAGACGAGTGAGATGCCACATTCTTTTGCTTTTGCAACTCCTAAAACTGCCGCATCCCATAGTTGCCAATGTCCTAGTCCATTTTCGCCATCAAGGCTGGTGATTGCACCGCGTTCGGAGATGACTTTCAATTCTGCTTCTGGATTGACGCCGCCCATAGTGATGCGTTGAAGATAGAAAGGAAGTCGCATCAAACCGTGGCTGGGATTTCCCCAAACATCGGATGTGACGATGGCGCGAGCCGTCTTCGCGGCATTTGATTCTGGCACTCCAGCTTTCATCAACATCGATGTCGCATGTGTGAGCGCTTTTTCCACTTTGATTGCCATTACTTAGCTCGCTTTACAGCGCCGACCGCGTATTTCTGAGCGCCGCCAGTGAGTGCAGCTCTTATCTCGCTCACGAGTACGCGATTGATGGCTGCTTGGCTCTCGGCAGTAATCCCCGCTACGTGAGGTGCGAGTACAACATTAGAAAGATCAGCAAATCGTTTATCTTGTGGTGGTTCTTGGGCGCGAACATCGAGACCTGCGCCAGCAATCACGCCATTTTTCAAGGCTGCTTCTAAGTCTGCTTCATTGATTACTTCACCACGACCTACGCTCACGATAACCGCGCTCTTTTTCATGGTAGAAAGCAATTCTGCGTTGATGACGTTTTTAGTTTCTGCGGTTGCGGGTAGGTGAATTGAAATGAAATCAGAATTCTTTACGACCTCATCAAGTGAGGTCATCGTCGTGTTAATACTGCGTAAATAACCTGGCTCTGGTTTAGCAAATGGGTCATAAGCCAGAACCGTGCATTTAAATCCTCGTAAGAGTTCCGCGGTTGCCCGCGCTGTGGCGCCAAATCCAAGCAAGCCCCAGGTTTTTCCAGTGATCTCAACGCCAGCTTTTCTATTCCACTCCCCTGCACGAGTGCTCGCATCAAGCTCCACGAGTTTTCGGGAAATTGCTAAAGCCATTGCAAGGGTTTCTTCCGCGACGGCAACAGCGTTGATTCCTAGCGCTGCTGCGACGACAACTCCATTGTCGTCCGCTGCTTTAACATCGATGTTATCAAGGCCAACTCCTGCTCGGGCAATAACTTTGAGATTGGGAGCTGCTTCGATGAGTTCGCGCGTAACTTGGGTGCGGTTTCTAACAACGAGAGCAGATGCGGTGGCAATCTTTGTCGCTAATTCCTCTTTCTTATTCCAGAGATCTGGTTCGCGAACCACTGTGAATTCTTGAGCGAGCCCTTCAAAATCAGCGCTCCACACATCTTCACTAACGAGAATCACGAACCAGTACCTCCTAGGAACTTTTTTACTTACTTGATTGGGTAATCAATAGTTTGTTATGCGCTGATATACAACTTGGTGAAGGTGTATTCGCGATGACCAAGCGCTTCGGCAGCGCAAAGTCGGCCATTGACGGTGCGTTCGATGACTTCCATCATCATGTCACCGGCCTTGGTGAGGTTATATTCCTGGCGCAAAAGCCCTGAGACATCGAGATCGATATGTTCTTTCATCGATGCTGCAGTCTTCTTATTTGCCGTCAACTTCAAGACCGGCTCGATTGGATTTCCAATCACATTGCCCTGGCCGGTTGGGAACAAGTGAATGACGGCTCCAGCCGCAGCCATCAGAGTTACGCACTCTGCAGCAGCTGATGAAGTGTCCATAAAATAGAGACCTTGCTTCTTACGATCCGGAGCTTCAGCTGGCGCAAGCACACCGACAACTGGAACAGAACCAGTCTTCGCAATATTGCCAAGCGCTTTCTCTTCAATCGTGGTGAGACCGCCGGCGATATTTCCTTGTGTTGGTTGGGAACCAAGCAAGTTCGCGCCTGTTGATTCAATGACTTTGATGTAGTTGTCATACGTCTTCTGGAAGAG
>RFMK01000112.1 GCA_009927705.1 Actinomycetota bacterium
GACCAGGTAACGTTGAGGCTGATTGATGAACGGCTATCAACAACCTCCGCCCAGCGCCAAGCCCGAGAAAGCGGGAAGAAACTAAATAAGCAAGAGATAGATCAATGGGCCGCGGTGGCAATTCTTGAAGCCGCGATTGAAGAGGAGAAAATCGGTGGCGAATTGGCAGGAGAAGCGCTATGAAATTGGCAAAGAACAGCGAGTTTCTTCGCCTCGCAATTGCCGGAATCTTTATTGTGGCATTGACGCTTTTGTTACGGAGTTTCGCATCGGGAACTACAGCAGCACCTGATTTTAAACCCGGAAACGCTGGGCCTGAAGTTCTTATAGAGATCCTTCCAGGTGAAACAGGATCAGAAATCGGCGCCAAATTGGAAACTTTTGGCGTGGTGAAATCGTCCTTAGCATTTTTCCGAGTTGCAGTTGCAGATGAGAGATCGGGGCGGATTGCTCCGGGCGAACATTCTGTGCAGACACGCCTCTCAGCTCAAGAAGCGTTAAACCAGCTCCTTGATCCCGCACGAATGCCAAATCTCATTGTTGTACGTGATGGGGAGCGGCTGAGCGAAATACAGGAATCGATTACCAAATTTGGACCTAGCCTTTCTGAGGTACGTAAAGCATTTGCAAATCAACCCGCACCGTCAGGTTTCGAAAGTAAAAGTTTGGAAGGTTTTCTGTATCCCGCACAATATTCATTTAATAAGGGTGTTTCTGCCGATCAGATAGTAAGAGCAATGATTGACAAATTTGTGTCAACTACAAAAGATCTGTCATGGAAATCCAAAGATTTCTCTCCACATGATTTGTTGACGATCGCATCGTTAGTGCAAACAGAGGGAAGACCTGATGATTTCGGAAATGTCGCGAGGGTTATCTACAACAGGATTGAAAAGGGAATGCCGCTTCAGTTTGATTCGACGGTGCACTATGCGCTCAACAGGCGAGGCGAAATTCGTGTCTCGATCGCTGACACCAAAATCAAACATCCTTACAACACCTTCATCTATCGCGGACTACCGCCGGGACCCATCGGCAGTCCAACGCGCGCAGCCATCGAAGCTACTCTCAATCCTCCTGTTGGTGATTGGCTCTATTTTGTTACCGTTACACCGAAGGAAACCCGATTCACCAGTTCTTACGAAGAGTTTCTGACTTGGAAAGCGGAATACAAACGGAATTTCAAGGCAGGTTTATTCGAATGAAGCGAGCAGCTGTCCTAGGTTCTCCTATTAAACATTCACTCTCGCCAACGATCCATAACGCTGCGTATCAAAAATTGGGCGTCGTTGCCTCCTATGAAGCGCACGAGATAGATAGTGCGAACTTGACTTCTTTTTTGACTGAACACCTTAAAGAGCAAGAATGGAATGGTTTCTCTTTAACAATGCCGCTTAAAGAGAAGATTTGTGAAATAGCCAAGGATCTCGATCTAGTTTTAGATTCACAATCGCTGAGAATTTCGTCCGCCAATACTTTGTATCGCCAGGACGGAAGATGGAAAGGAACCTCCACCGATGTCACAGGATTCTCGTTTCTGCTCAAACCATATTCTTTCGATGAAGTAACCATTATTGGTGCGGGCGGAACTGCCAGAGCAGCGCTCGAAGCGCTCGATGACAAATGCTTAGTTAAAATTGTCCGTCGTGATGAAGGGCGTGATAAGAAAATTCGTGACGCTTTTCCCTATAGAGCAATTACATTTATTGATTGGCGGGAAGTGGAAAAAGCTTGGTCGAGCCCCTTGGTCGTGCTGGCGATTCCGATAGATGCGGAAACTAAACTTGTTCCCTCTTTTACGCCGCCCGATGTCCTTTTAGACGCGGTGTACTCGCCTTGGTTGCCACCTTTATCCAAACTTCAAATTGATTCTGGCAAAGAGCTCATATCGGGCGTTGAGCTGCTCTGCGCACAGGCGTTAGATCAAATTCGCCTCATGACTTCCGCAACCTTTGATTCTCACGATCTATTTGATTTCTTAAAGACCACTGCCGAAAGAGCCCTAACCAAATAAATGTTCTGTTGATAACCCGAAGTGGGTCTATTTCTTTCTTAATCTGCGTGAGTGATCTGGCTTCATCTATTTGTTAGTGCAATCATCTTCTCTGTCACGGATATTCAACACCATAAGATCCGACGCACTCATCTTCTCCTCGCTTGCACTTTTTTCCTCCCGTTCCTTACCTTCAGTAGTGTGCAGCATTCCCTCATCAACTATTGTGGTTATCGACTTCTCTATCACTTAACCCGAGGAGCGATTGGGTATGGAGATGTGCGCCTCGCCGCATTGATTGGTTTGTATTCGGGATCATTGTTCAACTCAACCTACTACTTGATTTTTATCAATCTCATTTCGTTGCTTATCGCCGGTTGTTGTGCCATAACCCTACTTATCATTGATAGAAGAAGCTTTAGGGAGCGAATTCCTTTTGCGCCATTCATGTTCCTTGGTCTCATATTCTCACTTGTACTGTGTAATTAGGGCGAAATCGAATTTCTAGTTGGAAATGGCGCCGCATCAATGGCCATTCATCTGCGATAATGGCGGCATGCGTTGGCTTACTGCAGGAGAGTCACATGGTCCGGCCCTGGTTGGGATTATTGAAGGAATGCCGTCGCACGTTGAAATTTCCACTGCTGATATTGATGATGATTTAAGACGTCGACGTCTTGGTTTTGGTCGAGGTGCTCGACAAAATTTCGAGGCTGACAAAGTTTCTATTATTGGTGGAATCCGACACGGTCAGACTCAAGGCGGTCCTATTGCGATTGAAATTGCCAATTCGGAATGGCCCAAATGGGAAAAAGTTATGGCAGCCAACCCAGTTGCGGTAGAAGAAATTGAAAATCTTGGACGGAACGCGCCTTTAACCCGACCACGCCCTGGACATGCTGATCTGGTTGGAATGCAGAAGTATTCATTCGATGATGCACGACCAATTCTTGAACGAGCATCAGCTCGTGAAACCGCGGCTCGAGTCGCACTTGGTGCAGTAGCCCGTCGTTTTTTGCGACAAGTCGGTGGGATTGAAATTTTGAGTCATGTCGTGTCGATTGGCTCGGCAGAGATTCATCCCGAATATGAATTGCCTGGAGCTTCCGACCGTGAGCGCATTGATGCTGACGAAGTTAGGTGTGCTTTTCCAGAAACAAGCAAGAAAATGATTGCTGAGATCAATGATGCTCACTCTAATGGCGACACCCTTGGTGGAATTGTGGAAGTACTTGCCTTCGGAACCCCGCCAGGTTTGGGATCGCATGTTCATTGGGATCGCCGATTAGATTCCAGGCTCGCTGGTGCGCTGATGGGGATTCAGGCCATCAAGGGAGTTGAAATAGGAGATGGATTCACTACCGCTCGTCGCCGCGGAAGTGCGGCGCACGATGAAATTGAACGTGGCCCCGATGGTTCTATTCGTCGACGTACTGGAAGAGCAGGCGGCACAGAGGGTGGAATGAGTACGGGTGAGGTGCTTCGGGTACGCGCCGCAATGAAGCCAATTTCAACAGTACCTAAGGCGTTAGACACCATTGATACTTCTAATGGTGAGCCGGCAAAAGCAATTAATCAGCGTTCCGACGTTTGCGCTGTTCCAGCTGCAGGCATCGTTGCCGAGGCAATGGTTGCTCTCGTGCTTGCCGAAGCAATGTTGGAGAAATTTGGTGGAGATAGCCTCGGTGAAACGCGTCGAAACTTGCAGTCTTATCTCGCCGCAATGACGATTAGATAACTTGTTTCAGCGATGCACTCAATCATCCTCATGGGCCCTCCTGGTTCCGGAAAATCAACAGTTGGTAAACACTTGTCAAAGGAGTTAGGACTTTCTTTCATTGATACTGATCGCCTCATCGAGGATAAAGAGGGACGGAGCATTTCTGAGATATTCCTCGCGGATGGCGAGGGAGGTTTTCGCGCAATCGAGAAAGAGATCGTTTTAGATGTATTGAAAATGGAAGACTGCGTCATTGCACTTGGTGGTGGATCAGTGCTCGATCTTGATGTTCAGAGAGAATTGTCCGAATGTGCAGATGTAGTGTTTCTCGATGTCTCAATTTCCAATGCAGCGCCACGCGTAGGTTTTAATAAAGAAAGACCTCTCCTAATGGGTAATCCACGACAACAATGGCTACAACTTATGGAAAAACGGCGCGAAATATACGAATCGCTAGCAACTCGCACCGTATCGACCGATAACCGTAAACCGAACGAAGTGGCACATGAGATTGCGCAAGGAGTTCGCAAATGAAGAGCATTGATGTCGCCGCTGAACGACGGTATTCGGTTGACTTTGTGACTGATTGGCAGGGCGCGCTTCTAGATTATGTTGGAGAGAAGCAGGCCATACTTCTGGTGCCAGAATCGCTCATTCAGATTTTGGCTGGATTGCCAAAGGACTTCCGTCGAATCTTGTTGCCTGACGGAGAGCTTCAAAAAGATGCTTCAACCTACATTCGGGTTCTCGAAGAAGTTTCTCAAACAAGTTTGAACCGCACAGGAGTGCTTATCGGTATCGGGGGAGGAGCCACAACGGACCTGACCGGATTTGTAGCAGCCACCTACCTACGCGGAATTGAATGGATTGCAGTTCCGACGTCTTTAGCTGGAATGGTCGACGCTGCTGTTGGTGGAAAAACAGGGATCAATTTGAGAACTGGCAAAAATCTCGCGGGTGTATTCCATTCTCCGGCAAAGGTTATTGTGAACATTGGATTTTTGAAGACTTTGAGTGATCGAGATTTGCGTGCAGGAATGGCAGAAGTTGCCAAATGTGGATTTATTTCCGATCTTAAAATCCTTGATTTGATTAGAGAGGATTGGCAAGCCAATATTCCTGAACTTGTGTCGAGATCGATCGCAGTTAAGGCGCAGGTCGTTTCTCGTGATTTCAAGGAGTCTTTCGAAAGAGAGATTCTTAATTACGGACATACTCTCGGCCATGCGATTGAGAAACATTCCAATTACGCGATGAGACATGGCGAGTGCGTATCTATTGGCCTGATATTTGCGGCTGAACTATCTCGTCTACGGTCGGGATTGTCCGATGCGGCAGCTGAAAAGCATCATCAAATCTTGGCTCAACTTGGCCTTCCTACGAGTTACGCCAAGGATGCTTGGAGTTCTCTTTACGAAATCATGCAAAGCGATAAGAAGAAGAAGTCAAAACTGCGCTTTGTTACCTTGAAGCAACTAGGTGAACCGACAAGATTGGAAGACACGAACGAAGCTGAACTTCAGCACATCTATGAAGGAATGTTAAAGCGGTAGATTATGCAGATGAAGGTAATGGTGATAAATGGCCCCAATCTGGGTCGGTTGGATCTTCGAGAGAAGAACTTCTATGGTGATATCAACTATGCAGATATCGAAAGCGCCATTCAGTCACAAGCGCAATCACTCGGAATTTATGTGGATATACGACAAAGTAACGATGAGGCAGAGATTATCTCCTGGCTTCATGAAGCAGCCGAACAGAAGATGCCACTCATCTTCAATCCCGCAGCATTCACCCATTACTCTTACGCAATTCGAGATGCAGTAGTTATGTTGAAGGCGCCTAGCATTGAGGTCCATCTTTCAAATCCACTTTCACGGGAAGAGTTTCGCCATACCTCAGTTATTTCTGGCGTTGTTAATGGAACTATTGCGGGCTTCGGACTGGATTCCTACCGCCTTGCCCTTACGCAAATCACGAAATTAGTTAAATAGCGCCCTTACGGGTAATCTTCCGCGCCATGGCAACCACTAATGACTTGAAGAACGGCATGACCTTAGATATCGAAGGTCAGTTATGGAACGTGGTCGAGTTTCAGCACGTTAAACCAGGTAAAGGGCCCGCTTTCGTGCGAACCAAGTTGAAGAATGTACTTTCTGGAAAGGTTGTGGAAAGAACTTTCAACGCCGGAGTAAAGGTAGATGTTGCGATCTTGGAAAAGCGCGAAATGCAATTCCTCTATAAGGATCCCTCAGGTTATGTATTTATGGATTCATCAACCTACGATCAGATGACCATCTCTCCGGAAACTGTTGGGGAGGCCGCCAATTACATGTTGGAAAACAGCGAAGCGATTGTTGCTGTACACGAAGGAAATCCCCTATATGTAGAACTTCCTGCCAATGTGCCGCTACGTATTACTTACACGGAGCCAGGTCTTCAAGGAGATCGTTCATCTGCCGGTTCGAAACCAGCCACGCTGGAAACTGGAATCTCTATTCAGGTACCGCTTTTTATCAAGCAGGATGAAGTGGTTCTTGTAGACACTCGAACAGGTGAATATTTAGGACGCGCAAACTAAGTGAGCACCCGCTCAAAAGCACGCAAGGCCGCACTCGACCTTCTTTATGAGGGTGATATTAGGAAAGCTTCGGCATCAGCACTCATGCTGCAGCGCATCACAGATGTCGAGTATGTCATTCGCGACTTTACGAAGGAACTCATTGACGGCGTGGAAGCTAATCGACGAAAGATTGATGAATTAATCACCACCCATTCCCAAGGGTGGGACATGGATCGTATGCCGGTCATAGATCGAAATATCCTTCGTCTTGGAATTTATGAGCTGCTCTGGTCAAAAGAGGTGCCTGAGGCAGTTGCGATAAGTGAAGCTTTAGAGCTTGCGCAAACCCTCTCAACCGAAGAGTCCAGTAAATATATCAATGGTGTTTTGAGCAAGATTCTGGAGATTAAGTCCGATCTCGCTGTATAAGTGTGAAATTTCGATTGACTATCGCTTCTTCGAGCTCGTATTGATTCTTGCGAGTGATAATCGTAATCAAATCTAGGTCAGATTTTCTCAAACTCATCATTTCGCCATTCCAGTCAGAACGTTGAGCGGCAATCCAGCTGACAAAGTCATGGAGTTGGTGCGTGAAGAGATCTGGGTCAGACAGTCTTTGGCGAATCTTGCGCAAATCTAAAACTATGCCTCGTGGGTCGTGCATTGAAGAGTGCACTTTGGGATCCAGAAAGAGTGATTCAGCAGGTACGCCGTAGAAAGCACAGAGTTCCTCTGCCTTTGCGATGCTGAGCGCTCGAACGCCTCTTTCGTATGAACCGACAACAACCGATTTCCATTTCCCGCGAGAGCGGATTTCAACTTGTTTCAAAGTGAGGTTCTGCTGCTGGCGGATGTGACGGAGCCGTTGAGCAACCAAAGTAGTCATGGACATGGAGCTGAGATTAGGTCTGTTGGGCGCCGTCAGCGTGTTCCATCCACAGGCAAGGCCCATGATAAAGTTCGCCGACCTTTAACGATCCGTCCTGTGAGGCGGCGAAGGAGCACTTTGATGAGCGTTATCTTGAACGCCGGCGAAATCAGCCGAGCACTCCGACGCATTTCACACGAAATCCTGGAAAAAAATCATGGATCTTCCGAAGTTCTACTTTTAGGCATTCCAACTCGCGGGGCACTTTTGAGTCAACGGATCAAGGTGCTGATTGAGGAGATTGAGAAATCTCCTGTCCTTGCTGGCACGTTAGACATCACAATGTATCGGGATGACCTACGGATGCGCCCACCACGCACTTTGATGCCAACAGAAATTCCGGGCGGAGGCATCGATGAAAAGCATGTTGTCTTGGTGGATGACGTTTTTTATTCAGGGCGAACAATAAGAGCTGCTTTAGATGCAATTAATGAAGTTGGGCGTCCGCGGTCGGTTCAACTTGCAGTCTTGATTGATCGAGGACATCGAGAATTGCCCATTAGGGCAGATTTTGTGGGCAAAAATATTCCAACCGCAAAAGACGAATCAGTACGCGTTCACTTGACGGAGATTGATGGAGTAGATGAAGTCCTTATTGAAGGAAGGACTTCATCATGAAGAATCTTCTTTCCATCAACGATTTAAGCAAGGCTGATGCTCTCGAAATTCTCGATACCGCGGTAGAACTTTCTCGTCTTTCGGAGAACACAGTACGAAAGTTCCCAACTCTTCGTGGTCGCACTGTAGTGAATCTATTCTTTGAAGATTCAACTCGCACTCGTATTTCCTTCGAGGCCGCAGCAAAGCGTCTTTCGGCCGATGTCATTAATTTTTCGGCAAAAGGTTCCAGCCTTAGCAAAGGAGAGAGCCTGAAAGATACTGCGCTCACTCTTCAGGCAATGGGTGCAGATGCGGTCATCATTCGACATTCCGCTTCGGGCGCCGCGCACCAACTTGCACGACAGGAATGGATGAAAGGGTCGGTTATCAATGCCGGTGACGGTACCCATGAGCATCCAACTCAAGCGCTGCTAGATGCATTCACAATTCGCAGAAGGCTTAGAGCTGATTCTGGAGATCTCACAGGTTTAAGCGTTGGAATCGTTGGCGACGTTCTTCACTCTCGAGTTGCGCGAAGCAATGTTCTACTGCTGCAGAAACTAGGTGCGGAGGTAATCCTTGTAGCGCCACCAACATTACTACCAGTAGGAGTCGATTCGTGGGGAGCGCAAGTTAGATACTCTCTCGATGATGTTTTGCCTCTCGTTGACGCCGTGATGATGTTACGAGTCCAACGTGAGCGAATGGAGGATCTGTTCTTTCCGACAGAACGCGAATATTCTCGAAATTTCGGTCTGAACTTAGAACGAATGAATCGCCTGAAAAACACTGCGATTGTCATGCACCCAGGACCTATGAATCGCGGTCTTGAAATATCAGCCGATTCCGCTGACTCGCATCAATCCGTAATCGTGGAACAGGTTGCCAACGGAGTGAGCGTGCGAATGTCGGTGCTGTATCTCCTACTTGGTGGAGCGACCGCTCGAGATTTGAACCTTTCCAGCGCAGGAGGAATGTGATGAATCTTCATGTAGCGAATGCAAAAAACGTAAAAGGTCTCGCAACAGAACTTTGGATTGAATCCGGAAAGATCGTCTCACAACCCACAAACGGTGTTGTTTATGAAGATATTGATGCAAACGGTCTAACGCTAGTTCCGGGACTTGTAGATCTCCACACCCACCTTCGCGAACCGGGAAGAGAAGATGCCGAAACTGTGTTGAGCGGTTCGCAAGCTGCGGTTGCTGGCGGGTACACCGCGATTTCGGCGATGCCGAATACTTTCCCGGTTGCAGATACTGCAGGTGTCGTTGAACAAGTATTTCGTCTAGGCGAGCACCACAATCTCTGCGATGTTTTTCCAATCGGAGCAGTAACTGTCGGTCAAGACGGAAAACACTTAGCCGAACTAGCAGCTATGTATCAATCGGAAGCCAAAGTTCGAATCTTCAGTGATGATGGACATTGCGTTGCCGATCCTCTCGTCATGCGTAGAGCTCTTGAATATGTGAAAACTTTTGACGGAATAATTGCGCAACACGCTCAAGATCCGCGTTTAACTGAGAGCGCACAGATGAATGAAGGTGTCATCTCGGCGAAATTAGGATTGAAAGGTTGGCCCGCAGTCGCAGAAGAAGCCATTATTGCGCGGGATGTTTTGTTAGCTGAGCATGTTGATAGTCGTCTCCATATCTGTCATCTAACTACCGCAGGTGGTGTTGAGATAGTCCGCAATGCAAAGAAGCGCGGGATCAAGGTCACAGCCGAAGTGACGCCTCATCATTTGCTTCTGACTGACGATGTTGTGGAGAGTTATGACTCGGTTTATAAAGTAAATCCTCCATTACGTACATTGAAGGATGTGCATGCCCTTCGAGAAGGACTTGCCGATGGCACAATTGATATCATCGCCACCGATCACGCTCCACATCCGCAAGAAGCTAAAGATTGCGAATGGAACGCAGCAGCATTTGGAATGTTGGGTTTAGAGACAGCCTTCTCAATTGGGTATTTAACGATGGTAAAAAGCGGGTTGATTTCGCTGGAAACTTTGATTGAACGCATGTCTACAAAGCCAGCAGAAATTGCGCAATACCTGTATCACGGGAAGATTGCTGTTGGAACAAAGGCAAATTTCGCGTTAATTGATTTGAAGGCGGAATGGAAGGTAGACCGTGTTCGACTTCACTCGAAGAGTCGAAACACACCTTTTCATGAGATGGTCTTGCCGGGGATGGTCATGAAGACCTTCCATAATGGCGCGCTGGTATTTGATAGAAAGGCGAAGCTATGACGGCATACCTCGTTTTAGACGATGGTCGTATCTTCGAAGGTGAATCCTGGGCTTGCTCCGGAGAAACTTTTGGTGAGGCTGTCTTCTCAACGGGGATGACTGGCTATCAGGAAACCCTCACAGATCCTTCGTATCACAAACAAGTTGTTGTGATGACCGCTCCGCATATCGGAAACACTGGCATGAATAGCGTTGATGAAGAGTCGCGGGAATCTGGGTAAGTGGTTTTGTTGTACGTAACCCTTCACCGACTGTCTCCAATTGGCGCGCTGAACGTTCGCTCGAGGACGATTTGGTTGCTAACGGAGTCGTCGGAATAAGCGGAGTAGATACTCGTGCACTGACGCTACATCTTCGCGATAGAGGGGCGATGAGAGTTGGGATTTTCTCGAACAGCACTCTCTCGCGGGAAGAGATGGTGACCAAGGTTCGGAATAGTTCTCAAATGGCAGGCTCCTATCTGGCCAGCGATGTATCTACTTCAAAGCCTTATGTAGTTCCCGCCATTGGCGATGCTAAATTCAAAGTTGCCGCACTTGATCTAGGAATTAAAGCTGCAACACCGAGGAATATGGCTGAACGCGGAATTGAAGTTCATATGATCCCGGTCTCCACAACATATGCTGATCTTCGTTCGCAAGGATTTGACGGACTTTTCCTCTCGAACGGACCTGGCGATCCAGCAACAATGGATGATGTTGTCGCATTGGTTCGGGAGGGCCTCAATGACAAATTCCCAATCTTTGGCATCTGCTTTGGCCATCAAATCTTGGGCCGCGCTCTCGGTTTCGATACCTACAAACTTCGATTTGGCCATCGCGGAATCAATCAACCCGTTCTCAACAAGGAGAGGAATCGGGTGGAAATCACCGCCCAGAATCATGGGTTTGCTGTGGAAGCCCCGACCGACGGAATTTTCACAACTGTTTACGGACCGGGGTTGGTTACTCATGTCTGCCTCAATGATGGAGTTGTTGAAGGTTTGAAACTCATTGAACGACCAGCATTCTCGGTGCAGTATCACCCTGAAGCAGCGGCTGGCCCGCACGATGCGAACTATCTCTTCGACGATTTTGTGGCTATGTTGGAGAAAAATGCCGCGCGATAATTCAATCAAGAGCGTTCTAGTTATTGGAAGTGGTCCAATTGTTATTGGTCAAGCTTGCGAATTTGATTACTCGGGAACTCAAGCTTGTCGCGTGCTAAAAGCTGAGGGTATCCGAGTCATTTTAGTTAATTCCAACCCAGCCACAATCATGACCGATCCGGAGTTTGCTGATGCGACGTACATCGAACCAATCACTCCAGTCTTTCTCGAACAAGTAATTGCGCTCGAAAAGCCCGATGCAATCCTTGCAACACTGGGAGGTCAAACAGCGCTTAATGCTGCGATTGCACTCCATGAGCACGGAATCTTGGAAAAGTACAACACGAAGTTGATTGGCGCAGATGTTGCTGCCATTCGCAGAGGAGAAAATCGCGAAGAATTCCGCGCGATCGTGGAAAAAGTTGGGGGAGAATCTGCAAAATCAATTATCTGCCATACGATGGAAGATTGCCTTAGCGCGGTAGAGGTTTTGAATTATCCAGTTGTTGTTCGTCCTTCGTTTACCATGGGCGGATTAGGTAGCGGTATCGCATACACGAAATCGGAGTTAGAACAGATTGCTGGTGCAGGACTTCGCTTTAGTCCAGTCACAGAAGTCTTACTAGAAGAGTCCATCATTGGCTGGAAAGAATTCGAATTGGAAGTAATGCGCGATAATCATGACAACGTAGTTATCGTTTGCAGTATCGAGAATTTTGATCCCATGGGAGTTCATACTGGTGACTCGATCACTGTTGCTCCGGCGCTTACCTTAACTGATGTTGAATTTCAAAGACTTCGAGATTTAAGTATTGACATTATCCGCGAAGTTGGAGTTGCTACC
>RFMK01000130.1 GCA_009927705.1 Actinomycetota bacterium
TCAGAAGGCGATGTTGATATCCGCTGCCCAAACGCTCGGAGTTGTCCGGCGCAATTACGAGAACGCATCTATTACATTGGATCGCGAGCGGCTCTCGATATCGATGTTCTGGGTTATGAAGCAACAAATGCACTTCTTGCCGATGGTTTAATTCATGATGAGTCTGATCTCTTCTCGCTGACGGAAAAAGTATTGTCAAAAAGTGATTTTTTTCGAAAGAAAGATGGCTCCTTGGCAGCCAATGCCGAGAAACTTATTCAAGCGTTAGAAGGGGCAAAGTCACGTCCCTTGTGGCGTGTCATCGTCGCTCTATCTATTCGTCACGTTGGGCCAACCGCCGCACAGGCGCTGGCAAATAACTTTGGTTCAATTTCAGCGATTTCTAAGGCCACAATCGATGAGTTGTCCTTAGTGGATGGAGTTGGAAACGTTATCGCCGTGAGCATTCATGAATGGTTTGCTGAAGATTGGCATCGATCGATTGTTTCGAAGTGGACATCAGCCGGCGTTGCGATGGAAGGAGTTGTTGCTTCGACCAAGACGCAGACTTTGGCAGGACTGACGCTTGTAGTTACGGGATCTCTGGCAAATTTCACTCGCGATGGGGTCACTGAAGCGATTACCGAACGGGGTGGAAAAGCTGCTTCGTCGGTATCTAAGAAAACGGACTATGTTGTCGTTGGTGATTCTCCGGGGTCTAAAGCAGCAAAGGCCGAGGAACTCGGCGTACCAATCCTTGATGAGGCTGCATTCATTGCACTTTTGGAAAATGGTCCCCGTTAAGAGTTAGGATGCAACCATGTTGAAGGCACTTTTTGCGAGCACATCACTATCGCTCTATAGCGAAGAAGGTCGAGAACTTCCCGCGCATCCAATATTTTTCGGAGGCTTCGCTTTTGCTGTCTTGATGCTCTTGCTCTATTTCGTATTGCGCCTTGATCGCGACTAAAAAAATTGCCATCTTTGGTGGCTCATTCGATCCCATACACAATGGTCACCTATATCTGATTACCTCAATTCTTGATTCGAAAATATTTGAAAGGCTGATTGTCATTCCTGCTGGCGACCCATGGCAGAAAGAAATGCATGCATCGAAATTAGATCGATTGGCAATGACACGAATGGCGCTAAAGGGAAAAAGAGTCGACGTTGATGATTGCGAAGTGTCCCGAACAGGACCGTCGTATGCCATTGATACTGCCAAGCATTTAATTGAAAACGAACCAGAAGCACAATACACATGGATCATCGGAAGTGACGCGCTTCAGAATATTGCGAGCTGGCACAGGTTTGAGGAATTAACAAAGATCGTTGATTTCCTTGTAATTATTCGCCCCGGACATGCCATAGAAACTGCCAACGTTCATGCCGAGGTTAAGTGGAGTTCGATGGAGATTAAAGCGCTCGATATCTCTGCAACAGCAGTGCGACACTTACTTGCAGAGGGTCGAGATGTATCGCATTTTATTCCGCAGGAAGTGCATCGGTACATCATCGAAAAGAGGCTCTATGGCGCCGCGTAAGGCAACGCTTGAGCACCTTCAACTCGCCGCCAGTGCGGCAATTGAGAAGTTGGGCACTGATGTATTGGCGATTGATCTCTCGGAACAGATGTTATTGAGCGAAGTTTTCCTTCTCGTTAGTGGTCAGAATGAGCGACAGATCGATGCAATTGCCGATGAAGTTGAACGACAACTTGCTCTGGTGGGGGAGAAACCTGCACGACGAGAGAGTTCCGAACATTGGATTCTTTTGGACTACGAAGATCTCGTGGTGCATATTCAAACTGAAGAGATTAGAAGTTATTACATGCTTGATCGACTATGGAATGACTGTCCGACCTTTCCGTTGGCTGCGGTCAATGCGGCAGAAGATTTCAAAAGAGGAAAATCTTGATGTTGAATCAACGAATAGTCCTCTGGCGTCATGGGCAAACCGATTGGAATATCGAGAATCGTTTTCAAGGACATTCAGATATTCCACTCAATGACGTTGGTATACGACAAGCAGAGCGCGCTGCTCCATTGTTGATGGCGCTACAGCCATCTCGCATAGTCTCGAGTGACTTGATACGTGCCCAACAAACTGCGGCTGCTTTATCGCGAATCTCAAAACTTACGGTTGAGATTGATGCCGGACTTCGAGAGACTCATGGTGGAAATTGGGAAGGCAAGACTGGCGCCGAGAATCGCGCTGAAGATCTTGATCGATTCGTGAATTGGCTAGATGGGACCGATGATCCTGCAGGACAAACCGGAGAACGTCGAAGCGCGATTGCAGAACGCGCCGTTAATGCGATTAATCGAGCGCTGAGTGATGAAGTCTCAACTCTTATTGTCGTGACTCATGGTGGAACTGCGCGGTGCATCCTTGGAAAGATGCTCGATATGCCAATGACGCAATGGTCTGCAATTGGCGGACTTTCAAATGCTTCATGGTCGATTCTTGAAAATGGTCATCATCGCAAAGGCTGGGTACTTGTCGAACATAACGCCGGTTCGCTGCCCGAGCCGATTTACGGAGAGGAAAGCGGCGCGTAGTTCGGGTAAGGTCTGCCGCGCATCACAAAAGTTC
>RFMK01000014.1 GCA_009927705.1 Actinomycetota bacterium
CCGAAATTATCGTGATTACAAAGCTACCGATTTCGATATCGCCGAACTTTCATTCTTCTGGTCACTCAATCGCAACGTTATGACGCCACCAGGGCTAGATGAACAGTGGTTGATTTCCTTGGCACACGGCCAACGCGAAATCGACATCATTGTTGGCGACTTCTTGGAGTTTGCTCAAGCGTTACGCGCCTAGTAACGAAATAGCCAAAACCAAGCCTGCTGCCGTTGTCACAACAAAGGCAATCATTAACATGGTCTGCGACAAGCTGCCGCCAGTATGAATTCCCATCACATTCGAGTTCTTAGAGATTCGAGAGATGAGGAAAATCAACGGAATCGAAACCAGGCCATTGATTACTGCCGCAAAAACCAGCGCATGAATGGGGTCAATTCCAATCACATTGAGCAACCACCCTGCAGCGGTCGCCGCGATGATCACTCCGTAGAACTGGCGCGCTTGTTTGAACTTATTATCTAAACCTTGCTCCCAATTTCGAGTATCGCTGATGGCGTAAGACACAGAACCGGCAAGGA
Organism: Actinomycetota bacterium; assembly: GCA_009927705.1. Classification (GTDB taxonomy): domain Bacteria; phylum Actinomycetota; class Actinomycetes; order Nanopelagicales; family Nanopelagicaceae; genus MAG-120802. The sequence goes on from RFMK01000014.1 coordinate 535, forward strand.
CTGGGATTCCAAGTAACCCCATACCGATGATTCCAATCGCGAATAGGATTTTTGCGTAGAGTCCCGCATTCGGAAAACTTTGCACTAAAGGCTCAAGCGCCTTCGCTGCATCGGCCGCAGTTCCTATCTCCCCATTACCTTTGCCGTGAAGCACCACTGCAGTTGTGACAATCATGAAAAAACTTGCAATCTGAGAGATTGTCATTCCAATCGTGTTATCTCGTCGAATTGTCTTAATCGAACGTTTGGAATACCGGCCTTTACCGCGTATTTCTGTTCCTCTACCTCTTCGGTAGCCTGCCAAAAGAACATGTAAGGGCTAATGGTCGTACCAAGAATTGCTACAAGCACATACCAGTAATTCGATTCCCACGTAACTTTTGGGATGACCAGCGACTTTACAACTTCGTCCCAGTCAGGTTGGACGATGATTGCGGTGAATACATACGACAATAAAGCAAGCGCCAAAATCTTGAGGAATTTCGCGTAAGCGTGATAGCCGATAACAATCTCCAAGAAGACCACAATTAATGTAAAGATTGTCGATAAGAAAAATATCGGCAATGGAATCAGAAGATTAAGTGCTGCCCCGACTGCGGCAATATCAGCTCCGATGTTGATGACGTTTGCAATCACCACAAGGGAGACGACGGAATAAAGAATCTTCTTTGAATAAATCTCCGAGGTAACCTTCACTAATCCTTTGCCCGTCACTGAGCCAATTCGAGCGCAGGTTTCTTGCACCGCAATCATGAGCGGTAAACAGAGCGCGATACTCCATAACTGACCGAAGCCATATGTCGCACCCGCTTGCGAATACGTTGCTATTCCCGAAGGGTCATCATCAGCAGCGCCAGTAATAAGTCCCGGCCCAAGTATCCGAAAATAACGAGAGTATCGATGGTCTCTCTTTTTTCTCAGGATCTTGGCTTCGGCCATGCCTTCATCCTAGGTATAGGAAGAGAACTACTCCAGTACTGAAGTTAAATTCCAAGCGCGAACTCCACCGGCAACTCCAGCGGTATTCGGAACAATCACGATTTCCTCACCCATTGCGGCAATATCTTTGGGTCGAATTAGTCTTGCATTCCCTCCGCCAATATAAAGACGGTCCCACTTGAAAACTGGTCGTAATTCTTCTACTAGTTGTCGGATGCGTCGTGACCAGAATACGTTTCCAAGACGCTTTCGTTCTTGTTCACCAATCCACGTGTCATACGTTGTACTGCGCCGAACAGTTGCATGAGAAAGTTCAAAGTGTGGCGCTAGTTTTCCGCCGTAAAAAATCGCAAATCCCAGACCGGTACCAAGAGTGATCACTACTTCGTAACCTGAACCAGTGATGATTCCAGCGCCATGTACTTCTGCATCATTGAGCACAAGAGTTGGAATTCCTAATTTTTTCGAAAGTGCTTTCTGGACATCGAAATCGCGCCATTGTTCAGCTAGTTCGGGATCAATTCGAGTATGTGGGCCACGAACATTGATGTAGTGAGGTGTTGCTACAACAACGCCATTTCGGATCATTCCGGGCATTCCGATCGTTGCTCGGCATGCCTTAGGTAGTTCTGAGGCAATATGGCTGATGGTGTCGGCAAAGGTCTCCGGTGATAGTGGGTAAGGAGTCTCGATGCGATTAGGTTTTGAGTGCATCGTTCCGGAATCGTCAAGGACGCAGCTCTTCAAAAAGAGTCCACCGCAGTCAATGGAGAGGGTAAGACGTTCGTCCATGACGTAATCCTCTCGCGCTATGAAATCTTTACCAAATATCGTGAGTCAACCCCCTTACAAAACCAGCAG
>RFMK01000149.1 GCA_009927705.1 Actinomycetota bacterium
CCCGCTTGTTTTGTAAGGGGGTTGACCCGAGATATTTGGTAAAGATTTGATAGCGAGAGAGGATTCAGACATGGACGAACGTCTTACCCTCTCCATTGATTGCGGCGGACTCTTCTTAAAGAGCTGCGTCCTTGATGATTCCGGAACGATGCACTCAAAACCCAATCGCATTGAAACGCCTTACCCGCTCTCTCCGGAGAGATTTGTGGAAACCATCAACCAGATTGCTTCGGAATTACCCAAGGCTTATCGAGCCACAGTCGGAATGCCCGGAATGATCCGCAACGGAGTGGTTGTGGCAACACCTCATTACATCAATGTGCGTGGACCACATACTCGAATTGATCCAGAACTTGCAGAACAGTGGCGTGATTTCGATGTTCAAAAAGCTCTCTCGAAAAAACTTGGAATCCCAACCCTAGTTCTTAATGACGCAGAAGTTCACGGCTCTGGAATCATCACTGGTTCGGGATATGAAGTCGTTATTACTTTAGGAACTGGTCTTGGTTTTGCGATTTTTTATGGCGGGAAATTAGCTCCACATTTTGAACTTTCTCACGCCACTGTTCGTCGCGGCACAACATATGACACCTGGATTGGCGAACAAGAACGTAAGCGTTTAGGAAATGTTTTCTGGTCTCGACGCATTCGCCAACTAGTTGAGGAATTACGTCCAGTCTTCAAGTGGGATCGTCTCTATATCGGCGGTGGAAATGCACGACTCATTCGACCGAAGGATATTGCTGTGATGGGTGAGGAAATCGTGATAGTTCCAAACACTGCTGGCGTTGCAGGCGGAGTGCGAGCATGGAATCTAGAGCACTACTTCCGCGCTTAAGCGCGAAGTGCTTGGGCGAACTCTAAGAAGTCGCCAACAATGATGTCGATTTCGCGTTGGCCGTGTGCCAAGGAAATCAACCATTGTTCATCGAGCCCTGGTGGCGTCATAACGTTGCGATTCAGCGACCAGAAGAATGAAAGTTCAGCGATATCAAAATCAGTGGCTTTGTAATCACGGTAATTTCGAACTGGATTAGCTGACCAGGTAATACAGCCTTTGACGCCAAAACCAACAGTATGTGCTGGAATTTCATACTCATTGATAATTTCTGAAATCCGTGTGAGAGCTTGGCGATTGAGATCTTCGCTTCGTTTCAAAGCTTCAGGAGTACAGAGACGATCAACAGCGCGAATACCAGCCATTGCTAGATAGTGTCCGTTGAAAGTTCCAAGATGTGTATGGCGACCATTCACCACAACTTCCATATATTCACGCTTACCGCCGAAAGCAGCAACAGGAATTCCGCCACCAATCGATTTAGCCAACGCAATCAAATCGGGTTTCACGCCGAGACGTTGTGCAGCTCCTTGTGGTCCAGCAGTAAGTCCGGTCTTTACTTCATCAAATACAAGAAGCACTCCATATTGATCACAGAGTTCGCGTACTCGCTCGAGATATCCCATATCAGGAAGAACGATTCCAATA
>RFMK01000135.1 GCA_009927705.1 Actinomycetota bacterium
CTGGTTGGAAATGATGTCGGCACTCCCATTATCTCGGTCGGTGGTGCAGCCTTCTTTGGACCTGTTATCTCACCGGCTCCCAAAGGCGAAGAAGCAGGGAAGTTGTGGGACGGCGTTGTTGGCGTTGCAAGTTACCCAGGATTTTTTGAAATCAAACGTAGCCGCACCGTTGGCCCCATCTTTGATTAGAGATTAATGGCGAAAATAACGGTAGTAGGCGACCAAGTTAGATGTGAACTTTCACCCATTGAATCGATTGGCGCATTTCATAGTTCCGTAACTGCGCCATTCTCCTCACTCACATCAGTTCAAGTAGTTCAAAATCCTTGGAGCGCACAAGTACTCCGAGGATTTCGTGCGCCAGGCACTGGCTTTCCCTATCTCATAATGTTGGGAACGATGAGGTACCGAGGCGGAAAAGATTTCTGCGCAATTTACAAGAGGCAACCAGTTTATATTCTGGAATTTGCCGATCAAGAATTCAAGAGATGGATAATAAGCCAGTCGAAAAATATCCCAGAGTCAGTGCAAGCCAAGATTGGCAACGAGTAACCACATAATTATTACGCCAGTTACGGTTGCTAGTAGCGTCAATCTAGATGGATGGCGAGAGTGAGCTTCGGGCAAGATATGTGAAGTAGCAAGGTAAATCACCATGCCGGAGAAAATCGCAAGATAAATTGCCACATTCGCTTCGCTAAAGACGAGCGCTGAACCTATTGCTGCGCCACCTACGCGTGCGAGTGCATCCACTGCGAGGAGCCAGCGGCCCCGCTTTGTCCAATGTCCACCTCTAACAAGGAGTGAGACGGTGTTGAGTCCATCGCTGAATGCATGTAGGAGAATTGCAACAAAGACTGCGTAACCAAGTGCGTCTGAAACTTGGAATGCCACACCCAGTGCAACGCCATCGAGAAATACATGACCTCCCATAGCCAAAGCGCCAAGAGTGCCCGCGATATTCGTTGCGTGATTATGGTCGTGCCCGTAATCAGAATCGGCTGGTTCATGTGGCCCAGCAAATTGTTCGAGAATATGGAGCGCTAAGAATCCAGCAATAATCGCGACTGAAACGGCAGGGACATGGAGCAATTCTTTTTCAGTAGCGTGAAAGACTTCTGGGAGCAGATCAAAAGCAACTAAACCGAGCAGTAATCCTGCAGAAAGCCCCAGTACAAGATGGAGACGATCGCGAGCGCGGAGAGCAAGTAGGCCGCCTGCAGTCGTTGCGAGTGCGGTGAGCGCGGCGAGAATGATTGCAAGATTCACGAAGCCGAGGTTATCAGTGGCCCACCGATAAACTATGAGCCTGCGCCCAGCCCCTAAAGCTGCGACCGGTGCGCACCGCCGACAGCCAGCCGGATGGAGATCACCATGGCCACAGATCGTTTAGAAACTATTGTCAGTCTCGCAAAGCGACGCGGATTCGTTTATCCCTCTTCAGAAATCTACGGCGGACTTCGCGCATCGTGGGATTACGGCCCGCTCGGAGTTGAACTTAAGAACAACGTAAAACGTCAATGGTGGAAATCCATGGTGATGGGCCGAGAAGATGTCGTCGGTCTTGATTCCTGCGTGATTTTGGCGCGAGAAGTTTGGGAAGCATCGGGCCATGTCGAAACTTTCACTGACCCTTTGACCGAGTGCACCGAATGTCACAAGCGTTATCGCGCAGATCATCTAGAAGAAGCATTTGAAGCAAAACATAATCGCAAGCCAGCCTCATTAGAAGAAGTCAATTGCCCTCATTGTGGCAACAAAGGAAAATTCACAACTCCTAAACAATTCTCAGGATTGCTCAAGACGTATCTCGGACCAGTCGAAGATGAGTCAGGTCTTGCCTACATGCGCCCTGAAACGGCGCAAGGAATATTCATTAACTTTGACAATGTCGCCACGACTGCGCGAAAGAAGCCGCCTTTTGGAATTGGTCAGATTGGAAAGTCATTCCGTAATGAAATTACGCCCGGAAACTTCATCTTCCGCACTCGTGAATTTGAACAGATGGAGATGGAATTCTTTGTAGTTCCCGGAACTGATGAAGAGTGGCACCAAACGTGGATAGATACCCGACTTGCTTGGTATATCGATTTAGGTATCAACCCAGATCGATTGAGACTCTTTGAGCATCCGAAAGAGAAGTTATCTCACTACTCAAAGCGCACCGTTGATATCGAGTACAAGTTTGAATTTACTGGTACAGAGTGGGGAGAGCTCGAAGGTATCGCAAACCGTACGAATTTCGATTTGAAGGCTCACTCGGAAAAGTCTGGCAAGGATCTCTCGTGGTTCGATCAAGAGAAGAATGAGCGTTGGTTCCCGTATGTCATCGAGCCCGCGGCCGGCGTGGATCGCTGTGCGCTGACCTTCCTTATGGATGCTTACACCGAGGATGAAGCTCCTAATTCGAAGGGCGAAATGGAGAAGCGCACGGTTCTGCGCCTTGATTATCGTCTCGCTCCAGTAAAAGCTGCTGTGCTTCCACTTTCCCGTAATGCAGATCTATCGCCGAAGGCGCGTGATCTTGCTGCGCGACTTCGCAAGAATTGGAGCGTTGATTTCGATGATGCAGGCGCGATTGGTCGCCGTTATCGTCGTCAAGATGAGATCGGCACGCCCTATTGCATCACTATTGATTTCGAAACACTTGAGGACAATGCGGTCACAATTCGCGAACGTGATTCGATGAAACAAGAGCGAATCGGAATCGACCAGGTTGAGTCATGGTTAGCCCCACGGCTACTGGGCTGCTAAATCGTAAACCGCTTCATCTTCCCATTCGTGGTGGCGGTTTAGATCTCACAGTTCCAGTTGTTCTTGCTCCGATGGCGGGCATAACAAACTCTGCTTTCCGTTTGCTCTGTCGTGAACAAGGCGCAGGATTATTCGTTTCGGAAATGGTGACTGCCCGCGCACTTACTGAGCGTAATGAAGAAACAATGCGAATGATTGTTCCCGGGGAGGGTGAGACTCCAAGATCTGTTCAGCTTTATGCCACCGATCCTGTTGATTTAGAACGAGCGGTCGAAATGATTGGCAGCGAAGATCTGGCTGATCACATTGATTTGAATTTCGGATGTCCAGTTCCAAAAGTAACTCGAAAAGGTGGAGGCTCGGCACTTCCTTATAAGCGTCGACTTTTTGCCTCTTTAGTGTCAGCAGCAGTAAAGACTGCCAAGAAATACGAGATTCCAGTGACAGTGAAAATGCGCGTTGGAATCGATAGCGAACACGAGACTTATTTGGATGCCGGAAAGATTGCGGCTGACCTTGGAGTCGCATGGGTCGCGCTCCATGCACGAACTGCCGCACAGTTTTATGAAGGAAAATCAGATTGGTCCAAGATCGCAAATCTTGTCGAACACCTTGCTCCAACGGGTATTCCCGTGCTGGGAAATGGCGATATTTGGTCGGGAAATGATGGCGTGAAGATGATGCGCGAAACGGGCTGCGCTGGCGTAGTCGTTGGCCGAGGTTGTTTGGGACGTCCGTGGTTATTTGCAGACCTGGTGCGCGCATTCAACGGTGAAGGCGAACGACCACTACCTCGACTCTTCGAAGTGCGAGAAGTGATGTGGCGTCATGCCCAACTACTTGTTGATTATTTCAAGGATGAACATCGAGCATGTAGAGATCTTCGCAAACATATGGCCTGGTATCTCAAAGGATTTAGAGTCGAAGGTGGACTTCGATCGCAATTTGGAATGGTCTCCTCACTTGCTGAATTGCGAACTTTGCTGAACCAATTAGTCGATCAACCATATCCCGAAGCGATTGGCGATGCGCCACGCGGTCGCACCAGTCATGGAAGAGCGGTCACATTGCCTCAAGGTTGGCTGGATGATCCAGAGGAACTTGTCTCTGTCGATGGCAGCGATTCTGGTTCTGGCGGCTGATGTTTCTCTTTAAATTTATCTGGCGCTTCATAACATTTTTCTTGCTTGTTGCGCTCGTGATTCCGACCTGGGCGCTGGCGCGAACTTGGTACGTAGCCAATAACGAGACAATTAGAAAAGCAGATGCAATTGTGGTGATGGGAGCTGCACAACTCGATGGTCGTCCAGGAGAAATCTTGACTGCACGCTTGAAAGAAACTAAGAGAATCTATGAGAACAATTTCGCACCACGCATATTTACCTTAGGCTCTGGAGCACCTGGCGATCGTTTTACCGAAGCTGATTCTGGTCGTAAGTGGCTAATTACGAATGGGGTGCCGCGGAAAGCAATTACTGCTGTCGCAAAAGGAAGAGATACACTCTCGAGTATCGAAGCGTTTGCAGAAGTTGCAGTAAAAACTCAAGTTAAAGACATCATAATTGTGACTGATCCATATCATTGTTTGCGTTCGATGACGATGGCGCAAGATAAAGGCTTTACTGCAACATGTTCACCCACCCGAGTGGGAATCGCAAGCTTGGAAAAGGCTGGTTTTCGCTACTTATTTCGGGAGGCGAGCGCATATTTGGCGTATGTAACGCTTGGTCGGCGTGGCATTCATATCAGCGACCACGTAGCCTAAGGACATCATGGTTCTCAAAGACGTCGAGGAAAGTCGTGCGTACTCCGCAAAAGATCGTGAACGTTTTCTTGATGAACCGGCAAAACGTAAAGGGCGTACAGAATTCGCTCGAGATCGTGCGCGCATCATCCATTCATTTGCGCTACGTAGATTGGCTGCGAAAACTCAAGTAGAAGTGCCATGGGCGAGTGACTTTCCTCGAACCCGGCTCTCACATTCACTCGAGTGTGCGCAGGTCGGTCGTGAGCTGGGAGCAGCACTTGGTGCAGATCCCGATCTCATGGAGAGTGCTTGTCTCGCTCACGATTTAGGTCATCCACCCTTGGGCATAATGGTGAAGAAGCGCTGGCAAAGATTGCCGAATCAGTTGGCGGATTTGAAGGTAACGCCCAAAGTTTTCGATTATTGACGCGGATCGAAGCTAAGACTGTCGATAGCGATGGACTTTCCGTGGGATTGAATCTCACACGCGCAACTTTGGATGCGGCGACGAAATATCCATGGAGCGCTCTGGAAAACTCTCGAAAATTCGGAGTCTATGAAGACGATCAAGAAATATTTAATTGGGTCCGTGAAGATGCGCCGATTGGCAAGACCTGCATAGAAGCTCAAATTATGGATTGGTCTGATGATGTTGCTTACTCCGTACATGATTTAGAAGATGCACTTGTAACTGGGCAGATTGATATTGCTCAACTTCGTGACGATCTCTCTCATCTATTCCTGGTTGCGACTCAAGACTATTTGCCTGACATGACTGAGATAGAAGCAGAAGCAGCGCTGGATGCGCTGATGAACCTTTCGTGTTGGCCGAGAGAATTCGATCGAAGTCATCGCCATTTGGCGCGGCTCAAAGATCTCACTAGTCAGCTAGTCGGCCGGTTTGCGCTCGCTGCTGAAAGAGAGACTCGAGAGCATTTTGGCGATGGGGATCTAGTCCGATACTCAGCAAACCTTTTGGTTCCACGTGCCCAGAGGGTCGAAGTAGCGCTACTTAAATCAATGGCTGGCCACTACATCATTCGTGCGGAGAAGTCCCAAGAAAGATATGCCACTCAACAAAAAGTAATTATCGATCTCGTCCAAGCCGTGAGAGAGCAGGCACCTGAGAGCCTGGAAAGTTTCTTTTTGCAGGAGTGGAATCGCGCAACAAGTGAGCGCGAGAAAATGCGCGTTGTTATCGACCAGATTGCATCACTTACCGATGTCGGCGCCTATGCACTCCATGAGCAATTCTCGATGAGCAAGAAATAGGGGCCTAGGATTACCGCCATGTCAGGACGAATTCGCGATGTTGATGTCACTTATGTTCGCGATCATTCACCCATCGATGATGTTGTGGGTGAATATGTCCAACTCAAAGGCGCTGGCGGTGGTCAGAAAAAAGGGCTCTGTCCTTTTCATGATGAGAAAACTCCTTCTTTCCATGTAACTCCAAGTCGCGGATATTTTCATTGTTTCGGCTGTCAAACAGGTGGCGACGTCATTGCTTTTGTTATGAAAATGGATCACCTCACTTTCACCGAAACGATTGAGAGACTTGCCGATCGAATCGGTTATCAACTCACATACGAACAAGGCAGCGGGGGCGTCAAAGCGCCAGCAGGTCAACGTTCACGATTGATCGCGGCACATGCTGCTGCAGTAACTTTCTACCGCGAACAACTTCAACTTCCAGAAGCCGCACATGCGCGTGACTTACTTGTGAAGCGTAGTTTTGATCGCATTGCTTGTGATGATTTTGAAGTGGGATATTCACCTGACCAATGGGATTCGCTCACCAAGTTCCTCCGCGGACAAGGGTTCACCATTGAAGAGTTGATGTTGGCTGGCTTAGCGAAAGAGGGTCAGAAAGGCCCGATTGATCGATTCCGTAATCGATTGATGTGGCCTATTCGCGATATTTCTGGCGATGTTGTGGGCTTTGGCGCGCGAAAGTTAGCGAGTGATGAGGAAGATCAAGGACCCAAATATCTCAATACGCCCGAGACGCCGATCTACAAGAAGAGCCAAGTTCTCTACGGGTTAGACCGGGCGAAGAAAGAGATTGCAAAAAAGCGCCAAGCTGTCATTGTTGAGGGGTACACCGATGTCATGGCAGCGCATTTAGCGGGAATTACGACTGCTGTGGCAACATGCGGAACGGCTTTTGGAGATGAACATATACGTATCTTGCGTCGATTGTTGATGGATGACGATGCGTTTAGAGGAGAAGTAATCTTCACTTTCGATGGTGATGCCGCCGGCCAAAAAGCTGCACTACGTGCCTTTGGTGATGATCAGAAATTCGTAACTCAGACTTTCGTTGCTGTCGAACCGAGCGGATTGGATCCCTGTGAATTGAGGCAACATCATGGAGATGCCGCAGTTCGCGATTTGATTGCGCGTCGAGTTCCACTATTTGAATTCGCAATCAAAAGCGCCATCAAACAGTACGACCTCACCAATGCAGATGGTCGTGTTTCCGCCCTTAATGCTGCCGCTCCACTTATAGGAAAGATTCGAGACACATCGTTACGACCTGAATATGCGCGGAGCCTTGCCGGCTGGCTTGGGATGGAAGTAGAAGTTGTTACTGCGGCAGTAAAAAAGAGTGCATCGAAGACAACTGCGGTTACTTCGGAGACTCCCGCTGTAAGTAACTGGCGACCAGATCCAAATGAACCGTTATTGGCGCTGGAGAGAGAAGTTCTGAAAGCTCGCTTGCAGATGCCGGCGCTAGTTCGTTCATGGCGAGATATTGAGAAGAATGCGTTCTCACATCCGGCATACTCAAAGCTGCGCGAATTTATCGATTCACAAACTGACTTAGAAGCCATCTCAATTGATGCGGCGGAATCTGAAGAGCTAAAGTCATTTATAACTGAGCTGACCGTGGAACCAATCCGAGCTAACGGCGAGATCTCCGACCGCTATGTCACAAGCATCACAGCACGACTCAATGAGGTGGCTCTTAGTCGTTCGATTGCAGAAGTAAAATCCACCCTTCAGCGATTGAACCCCGTTGAGAACGAGAGCGAATACAACGCAATCTTCACCCAACTCGTCGAGATGGAGAGCAAGAGAAGATCCTTACGCGAATTGGCTTTAGGAGAGGGC
>RFMK01000173.1 GCA_009927705.1 Actinomycetota bacterium
TTTCTGGGCGGCCGCAATGACGCGAGTAGTTTGCCACGAGCGAATAAGTCGTGACTTGTAGTCCTCTGGCAATTCCTTATCGCGATTGAGATGCGCGAGTGAGAAGAGATTCCATTTCACCGAGATATCGCGCACTTTCTCTACTTCGAGGATCCAACGGGATGTCATCCACGCCCAGGGGCAAACCGGGTCGAACCAGAACTCTGCTTCAGTCTTTGTCATTGCTAGGCCTTTCCAAAACGTCGGTCGCGTTCTGCGTAGATTTCAATCGCTTTCCATAGCGTCTCTCGCGTTACGTCAGGCCAGAGTACATCCATGAAAACCATCTCTGCATAGGCAGATTGCCAAATCAGAAAGTTCGAGGTGCGCTGCTCACCTGAAGAACGTAAGAAGAGGTCAACATCACTCATCTTCGGTTCATCAAGGTATCCTGCAAACAACTTTTCGTTTACTTGATCTGGCTTGATTTTCCTTCGCGCAACGTCTTTGGCGATTGCCTGGGCTGCGTCAGCAATCTCTGCTCTCCCTCCGTAATTCACACACATATTGAGCGTTAGCACAGCGTTCTTCTTCGTCATTTCCTCGGCAATCTGAAGTTCTTCTATAACTGACTTCCATAGTCGTTGTGGCCTTCCGACCCAGCGGACGCGAACGCCCATCCGATGCATCTCATCGCGCCTGCGACGAATGACGTCTCGATTAAAGCCCATCAAGAATTTCACTTCATCTGGAGAGCGTCGCCAATTCTCAGTGGAAAAAGCAAAGGCAGATAACTCTTTAACGCCTATCTGGATTGCACCTTCAACCACATCAAACAAAGATTTTTCACCCTGCTCATGGCCTTTCGTACGAGGCAAACCTCGTTGCTTTGCCCAACGACCATTGCCATCCATCACAAGCGCAACATGATGTGGCACTTTATCGCGATCAATTTTTGGCGGCTTCATGAGCTGGCTCTCTCGACCATAGGAAGCGAACGTAATTCGCGCTCTAAATGCCATTGCAGATACGCAGCGATTAATCCCGACGCTTCGCGACGGTTGCGCAATTCACTTGAATCAGCGCCATCCCAATTTCCTGTCAAAAGATCGGACATCAATGCGAGAGTTTCAATAGAAGGAGTTGCAGACGCAGAAGGTTTGCAATTAATGCAGACTGAACCTCCTCCAACGAGCGAAAAATATTTATGCGGACCAGGTGCTTCACAACGAGAGCAAATAGTCATCGAAGGCGCGTAACCTGCAACGGATAGTGAACGGAGTAGGTAAGCATCCAAAATCAAGGATGGGTCATGTGACTCATGCGCCAGCGCTTTCAGCGCTCCAGTTAGCAATAAAAATTGTTGCAGTGCCGGCTCACCTTCGTTAGAAGTAAATCGTTCGGACGCTTCTAAGATGGCTGAAGCAATCGTCCATTTCTGGTAATCGCTCGCGAGAACATCTCCATAGTTCTCAAGACTTTCAACTTGAGTCACGACATCAAAAGTCTTTCCAGTGTAAAGCTGGATATCGACATAGCTGGCGGGCTCTAGACGAGCTCCAAACTTTGATTTTGTGCGGCGCACTCCTTTTGCAACCGCACGAATTCGCCCATGTTCGCGACTGAAAAGCGTGACGATGCGATCTGCCTCCCCCAGTTTCTGGGTTCGGATAACGACTGCGTGATCCCGATACAAAGCCACGGGTACACGCTAGTGAATGTCGTTACCGAAGTGCGCGATTGACCGCGGAAATCACCGCTTTAAGCGATGCGGTTGTGGTTGATGGATCGATTCCAACGCCCCAAAATGTGCCGCCGTTCACGGTGCACTCGAGATAGGCAGCAGCATTGGCATCGCCGCCAGAACTCATTGCATGCTCGTAATAATCAGCAACTTGCACATCGACGCCATGCGCTTGCATAACGTGACAGAAAGCAGAGATCGGTCCGTTGCCGCGACCTTTAAGGGTTAACGACTTCTTCGAATCGAGAAGATCAACGCTCAATTCAACGCCTTTGTCTTGAGTGGAAGTTTGAGTAAGTCCTTCAAAGCGGAAACGTCCCCATTGGTTGGTGTCGGACGGCAAATATTCATCAACAAAGATGTTCCACATCTGTTCAGGAAATACTTCACCGCCTTGATTATCAGTGTGAGATTGGATCACTTGACTGAATTCAATCTGCAATCTGCGTGGCAGATCGAGATGATGTTCCGTCTTCATGATGTAAGCAACTCCACCTTTGCCAGATTGGGAGTTGACTCGGATAACAGCTTCGTAAGAGCGACCAATATCTTTCGGATCAATCGGCAAGTAAGGAACTGCCCAAGTGAAATCATCGACCGACTTTCCGGCAGCGCCAGCATCTTTCTCAAGATGCTCAAAACCCTTCTTGATTGCATCTTGATGTGAGCCGCTAAATGCCGTGAATACTAAGTCTCCACCATAAGGATGGCGCTCTGGAACCCGTAATTGATTGGCGTACTCAACAGTGCGTCGTATCTCGGGGATATCGCTGAAATCGATCATTGGATCAATTCCATGACTTAAGAGATTCAAGCCCAAGGTCACTAAGCAGACATTTCCCGTACGTTCGCCATTTCCAAACAAGGTTCCTTCGATGCGATCTGCGCCGGCAAGATAGCCAAGTTCTGCAGCTGCAACGCCGGTTCCTCGGTCATTATGAGGATGAAGGCTCAGGACTATCCCTTCGCGATACTTCAAATTCCGATGCATCCATTCGATCGAATCGGCATAAACATTAGGAGTCGCCATTTCAACGGTCGCAGGAAGGTTGATGATGGTCTTCCATTCTGGCGTGGGCTGCCAGACGTCATTGACTGCATTACAAACATCAAGGGCGAACTCCAGTTCAGTTCCTGTATAGGACTCTGGTGAATATTCGAAAGAGATTTTGGTTCCGGGCACAGTTGAAACTAATTCTTTACAGAGCTTTGCCCCATCGACGGCAATCTTCTTAATGCCCTCTTTATCCAGGCCGAAGACGACGCGACGTTGCAAGGTCGAAGTCGAGTTGTAGAGATGAACAACTGCTTGCTTTGCACCAACAAGTGATTCATAAGTCCGGCGAATCAAATTCTCACGCGCCTGGGTTAAGACTTGGATTGTCACATCATCAGGAATCATTCCATCGTCAATAATCTTGCGAACGAAGTCGAAGTCTGTCTGGCTGGCACTGGGAAATCCAACTTCAATCTCCTTGTAACCCATCTTTACCAAGAGGTTAAACATCGCCACTTTTCGCGGCACATCCATGGGATCAATCAATGCTTGATTGCCATCACGGAGATCGACGGAGCACCATTGCGGGGCTTTCGTCATCTGCTTTGTGGGCCAAGTACGATCGTTAAGGACTACTGGTACAAATGATGAGTATCGATGCTTCGGCATCGACGATGGTTGTTGTTCTGGAAAGTTCACTTCTTTACTCCTTAATTCTTGGGTTATGGCGACCGGATT